>CAIXMC010000378.1 GCA_903920405.1 uncultured beta proteobacterium | reverse complement strand
TGAATTTGTCCGAGTTGCTGGCGCGCGCCTGGACGCGCAGTGCCAGCAAAACGCAAGCGGCCCTGTCTTTAAGCTGGTTGCAAGAATTCAACGGCGGGCTGATCGCCTTGTCTGGTGCGCAGGCCGGGCCTGTAGGGCAGGCCTTGTTGCAATCAGACGAGGAGCGAGCGCGTGATGTGGCGCTACAGTTGTCAGGCATTTTTAACAACCGGTTTTATCTTGAGCTTCAACGTGCCGGCCGACCTGACGATGAACTGCATGTGATGGCAGCGGTTCAGTTAGCGCATCGTTTGGGTTTGCCGGTGGTAGCGACGCATCCCATTCAATTTGCATCCCCGCAAGATTTTGAAGCCCACGAAGCGCGGGTGTGCATTGCCGAAGGTGAAATGCTGGACAACCCGCGTCGCATTCGTCGTTTCACGCGTGAGCAGCACTTTAAAACCACAGCAGACATGCAGGCACTTTTTGCCGATGTGCCCTCAGCTTTGTCCAACACGGTTGAAATTGCCAAGCGTTGTAATTTAAGCCTGGTGCTAGGGCAGGCGCAATTGCCAGACTTTCCCATTCCGCCGGTCAATGGGCACATCATGGAGGCCAACGATTATTTTCGTTATGCCTCCCACGAGGGGCTGAAAGAACGCATGATGCATCTGTACCCCAACTCCGCAGAGCGTGAGCGCGAGATGCCCCGCTATGTTGAGCGACTGGAGTTTGAGTTGAACACCATTTTAAAAATGGGGTTTGCGGGTTACTTTTTGATTGTGGGCGACTTCATCAACTGGGCAAAAAAAAATGGCTGCCCCGTGGGGCCTGGGCGCGGATCGGGTGCGGGTTCGCTGGTGGCCTACGCACTCAAAATTACAGACCTTGACCCCCTGCAATACAAACTGCTCTTTGAGCGGTTCTTGAATCCTGAGCGGGTGTCCATGCCCGACTTTGACATTGACTTTTGCCAGGGCAACCGCGACCGCGTAATTGACTACGTCAAACAAAAATACGGCAAGGAGGCCGTCAGCCAAATTGCCACTTTTGGCACCATGGCCGCACGCGCAGCCATTCGTGATGTGGGCAGGGTGCTTGGCATGAGCTACACCCTTTGCGATGGCATCAGCAAGCTCATCCCCAACAAACCCGGGGTGGCAGTCACACTTCAACTCCCGCCATCCCCTCGAAAAAAAGACGACAAACTGGTCTATGCCACGGAGGCCGAACCTTTGTTGGCTGAGCGGGAAGCCAAAGAAGAGGACGTGCATACGGTTTTGGCATTGGCGCGCAAACTAGAAGGCATCACACGAAACATCGGCATGCACGCAGGCGGGGTGTTGATAGCACCAGGCAAATTGACCGACTTTTGTCCCTTGTACCAGCAGCCCGGCAGTGATGCGGCCATCAGCCAGTTTGACAAAAGCGATGTGGAATCTGTCGGTCTGGTTAAATTTGACTTTTTGGGGTTGGCCACACTGACCATTCTGGAAATTGCGCGCGAGCTGATTGTTCTGCGTCACAAAGGTCAGGAAAACTTTGCGTTTGAAGACCTTGCCTTGAATGATGCTGACGTTTATCAACTGTTTCAGACAGGAAAAACCGAAGCCGTGTTTCAGTTTGAAAGCCGTGGCATGCAGGGTATGTTGCGCGATGCCAAGCCCACACGGCTTGAAGATTTGATTGCCCTGAATGCGCTGTACCGCCCGGGGCCTATGGACCTTATCCCTAGCTTTGTGGCGCGCAAACATGGCCGTGAAGTGGTGGAATACCCCCATCCCTTGCTGGCAGATATTTTGTCCGAGACCTACGGCATCATGGTTTATCAAGAACAGGTGATGCAAACCGCGCAAATTCTGGGAGGCTATTCGCTCGGCGCTGCCGACAGGTTGCGCCGGGCGATGGGTAAAATAGATGCCGACGAAATGGCCAGGCATCGCCAGATTTTTCGCGATGGGGCAGCCAAAAATAACATCACAAAAGACAAGGCGGATGAAGTTTTTGACCTGATGGAAAAATTTGCCGGCTATGGTTTTAACAAATCACACGCCGCCGCTTATTCACTGCTGGCCTACCACACGGCCTGGATCAAGGTGCATTACACCGCCGAGTTTTTTTGTGCCAACATGACCGTTGAAATGGACGACACCGACAAGCTCAAGGTCTTGCTGGAAGATGCCATCAAAATGGGGTTACGCTTTGAACCGCCCGATGTGAACCGAGGCACAAGCCGCTTTGAACCCATATCAGACAAGGTCATTCGTTATGGTTTAAGCGCGGTCAAAGGCAGCGGACAGCAAGCCATTGAAGCCATTGTGGCCGCAAGGGAAGGTAAAGGCGCAGGGCCGATGGGCGATGTGACCGGGCCTTTTAAGAGCCTGTTTGATTTTTGTGCCCGAGTGGATCGCGCTCGCATTAACAAACGAACAGTAGAAGCCCTGATCAAAGCCGGTGCGTTTGACACCCTGGAGTTAAACCGTGCGAGTTTGCTCGCCAGTGTGGATTTGGCATTTGATTTTGGGGCTGCTGCGCTGGCCAATGCCAACCAGTGCAGCCTGTTTGACATGGGCGGCGATGACGATCACGGCTCCAGCACACAAGAACCTGAACTGGTGACTGCCCCAACGTGGGGGGTGAAAGAGCGCCTCACTTATGAAAAAACAGCTGTAGGTTTTTACTTGTCAGGCCATTTGTTTGACGAAGTGGCACTAGAGGTGCGCCGTTTTGCCAAGCGAGCCATTGCTGACTTGTCAGACACCCGAGAGCCACAGTTGGCCGCAGGCATCGTGACAGATTTCAGGACAATCAACGGTCAGCGTGGCAAACTGGGATTGTTCAAACTCGACGATACCTCAGGCCTGATTGAAGCACGCGTTGACGAATCTTTGCTCAATGCCCACAAAACCTTGCTGCAAGACGATGAACTGGTCATTGTGATGGGCAAAGTACAGCCCGACCGTTTTTCAGGGGGCATGCAATTGACCGTGACGCAAATATGGAACTTAGAGCAGGCACGTTGTCGTTTTGGTCAATTTTTGCGTGTTGAACTGCCGCGGGGTGCATCGGTCGATGTGGCACGATTGCTCAAAGACCACCCTGCGCAGCCAATGACCACTGAACAAGGTACAGTGCAACGTGGTCTGAGCGTTCGCATCGCACTGACTTGTCGAACCGACGAAGGTGCTGCCAGCGCCGAACTGCAATTGGGCGATGATGCCAAGTTTTACCCCAGCAATGCAGCCTTGTCCGCCTGGTGTGCGCAAGCTGCACCCGGGGGGGCTAACATTGTTTATGGTAATGTATTTCAGATGGCGCCCTCGCGTGTGGAGGTAGGTGATTCACAATAAGTTTCCTACTTCATAATTTCAAAAAACATAGCGCACTATGCAATACCAGAGCGGGTTAGAGCCGAATTTTGTACAATTTTTGACGTAGAAAACTTTCAGTTAAGCGCTTAGCTGAAAACGGTCATTTCTGTTCGCTGCAAAGTAGGCACGTGCATCCCTGCAATCTTGACGAATACCCGCACTCAATGCGTCAAGGGATAAATAGGTGAGTTCGTCATGCAGCTTGTGGAGAAGTTCCACCCGAATGGTTTTGCCGTAAGCACCCTCGGGTCCCAATGAGTCTGGCCAATCCAGACAATGGGTTTCCAGCAGCACACGTCCGCCATTGACATCCAGGGGGTTTAACGAAGGACGTACACCCAAATTAGCCACGCCCGGCAGAGGTTGTGTTCCCAGACCATAGACCAGAACCACAAAAATACCGCTTGCAGCAGGGTTCCAGTGGGCAAAACGCAGGTTCAGCGTCTTGAAACCCAGGCTGCGTCCCAGTTTTCGGCCATGAACCACATGCCCAGAAATACCATAGGGATGCCCCAAAAAACGGGTGGCATCGGTCATGTTTCCTTGGGCCAGAGCCTGGCGCACCGCAGAGCTGGAAACCCTCATGCCGTGGATGTCGTAACTGTTCATGCGCGCCACATCAAAACCTTGCGCCACGCCCGCAGCATCCAGCATGGTGTAATCTCCGCTGCGCTGTTTGCCAAAGCGAAAATCATCTCCCACCAGCACAAAGCGTGTGCCTAGGCCACACAGCAACACCTGGTCGATAAAGTCTTGGGCAGACAGTGCTGCCAGGCGCGCATCAAAAGGCAGCACCACAGTTTGGTCTATGCCACAGATGGCAAGATCGGCGAGTTTGTCACGCAAAGTACACACACGTGCAGGTGCTAGTGCAGGGTTGTGTCTCAGGGCTGCAAAATAGTCTCGTGGATGTGGTTCGAAAGTCAGTACACAACTGGAGATGCCGCGATGTTGTGCCTGACCCTTGAGCAGCGAAAGCATGGCTTGGTGGCCCTGGTGTACACCATCAAAATTGCCAATCGTCAGGGCGCACACTCGTGCAATGTCAAAGTGGTTGAAACCGCGAAAAATCTTCATGTTTCTTTATAATTTTAATAGCATCGCACGCATATTTAGCAATCGTTTGAGGTCCATGTGGTCTCA
Organism: uncultured beta proteobacterium; assembly: GCA_903920405.1. Lineage (GTDB taxonomy): Bacteria > Pseudomonadota > Gammaproteobacteria > Burkholderiales > Burkholderiaceae_C > Rhodoferax. Next base: position 2,897 of record CAIXMC010000378.1, on the reverse strand, counting down.
CATATCGCAAGGCATTGGTCATGGAGGCTTGCCCTGTAAAACAGGTCAAATGAAAGCAATGTCGCTGTGCATGTGGATTATCGTGGTGGCATTTTCTCTGCCCGCTTGTGCCTTGCAGGTGAAAGATGACCGTGGCATGGTCATTCACTTTGATCGTCCGCCCCAGCGCATTGTCAGTCTGTTGCCCTCACTGACTGAGGCGGTGTGCGCGCTCGGCCAGTGCCAGAGGCTGGTGGGAGTGGACTGTTATTCCAACTATCCCGAGAGTGTCAAGCATTTGCCACAAGTGGGTGAAGGGCTGAATCCAAACATTGAAGCCATTGTGGCACTCCAACCCGATGTGGTGCTGATGGCCAAATCGTCGCGTGTGGATGAGCGCTTGCAATCGCTGGGCATCCAGGTGCTTGCCCTGGAGCCAAAAACCCATGCGGATGTGAAGCGTGTGCTAGAACAAATCGGCCAACTACTGGCCGTATCACATGCCCCCGACCTTTGGCGTGTGATCGATGCTGCGGTCACGGCAGAAGCGCAGTCACTGCCCGCCCGAATCCAAGCCACCCGTGTCTATTTTGAGGTGAACCCCGCCCCTTACGCGGCCAGTGAAGGCTCGTTCATTGGTGAAACCTTGCAACGTCTGGGTGCTAAAAACATCGTGCCCGCAAGTTTGGGGCCATTCCCCAAGATCAACTCCGAATATGTGGTGCGTGCCAATCCTGATGTGATGATGGTGGAGGGTCGCCATCACCAGGGATTTGAAGATCGTCCCGGCTGGCAAGGCATTCGTGCCATTCGAGAAGGTCGGGTATGTGTGCTCAGCGTGGCGCAAAACGATGTGGTGGTTCGCCCAGGCCCGCGTTTGGCCGAAGGGGCGCGCATCATGGCGCAGTGTTTGAAGAGCAAGGCGCCATGAACATCGGGTTACATCAACGAAAACAGGCTTGGGTGCTTGTGGTGAGCCTGCTGATAGCCAGCATGATTTTGCTGGTGCTGGGGGTGTGTGTCGGCAGTACCGGATTAGAGAGCGTATGGCAGGCCTGGAACGACCCCATTGCCTTGCACATTGTGCAAAATATTCGGCTACCACGAACACTGGGAGCTTGGGTCACGGGCGCACTGCTAGGGTTGGCCGGCGCAGTAGCGCAGGGACTGTTTCGTAACCCTTTGGCCGACCCCTATCTTTTGGGCAGTGCCTCTGGTGCATCACTGGGTGTGGCGCTGGTCTTGGTATTTTTGGGTGTTTCACCGCTCTCCACCCATTGGCTGGTGCGTCTTGGTTTGACGGGCGCGGCTTTTATAGGGGCGACGGGTGCAGTGCTGCTGACGTTAATGCTGGCACGGGGCGTGCAGCATACCCTGCGCTTGCTGCTCGCCGGTGTGATTGTGAGCGTCGTTCTGAGTGCGTGTGTGTCGCTGGTGATGTTGATGGCGCCCGACGTGATGCAGGCCATGCAGATATTCATGCTGGGAAGTACCGGACTGCTCAGTTGGTCAGCCTGGTGGGTCATGATGGGTGTGTGGGTGATGTGCATGGGGGTGGCCTGGCTGCTCAGTCAAGTGCTTGACGGTTTGAGCCTGGGCGAAGCCACTGCTGCAAGTTTGGGGTTGCCGCTGGTGCCCATGCGTGCTGCACTGGTCGCTGTTTTGGCACTGGCTACAGGGACGGCCGTTGCACAAACGGGAGCGATTGCCTTTGTCGGGCTGGCCGCACCTCACCTGGTTCGATCAAGAGTCAAGACCACACATGCCCAACTGATCTTGTTGGCAAGTTTGATGGGCGGCGTGCTTCTCATGGCCGCAGACACCCTGGCACGCTGGTTGATTGCCCCGCAAGAATTGCCGGTGGGGGTACTTACCGCGGTACTGGGCGGTGGCTATTTGTTGTGGTTGATGCATATCAAAATGCGTGATACTGCCGGCGGTGGTTTATGACAGACGCGATGCAACCCATTGCTATCAGCGCCAAAGGGGTGAGTGCCTGGCTTGAAAATTGCCAAATACTCCATGACATTCACCTGGACTTTCCAAAAGGGCAATGGACGAGCATTGTCGGTCCCAACGGGGCAGGTAAATCTACGTTGCTCAAGGTACTGGCTCATCTATTGCCTCATACCGGCGAGGTCACACTTCTAGGGCAATCACTGGCACATCTGCCGCATCGTGTACGAGCGCAACAACTGTCATGGCTAGGACAAAACGAGGCCACGGCAGATGACTTGACCGTCTGGGATGTGGTCATGCTAGGCCGCTTGCCACACCAGGCGTGGCTGGGTGTCCCATCCAAGACGGATCACGCAGCAGTGATCGATGCACTTCGCATGACCCAGGCGTGGGACTGGCGTGAGCGAACTTTGGGGCAACTCTCAAGCGGCGAGCGCCAGCGCGTGCTGCTTGCCCGTGTACTAGCGGTACAAGCACAAGTGCTTTTGATGGACGAGCCACTAGCCAATCTGGATCCACCGCATCAGGCCGACTGGCTCATGGTGGTGCGCGGTCTGGTATCACAAGGCATCACTGTGCTCAGTGTGCTGCATGAGCTGTCCATCGCACTTCACGCCGACCAGATGGTCATCATGGCAGGAGGTGGCATTTTGCACCAAGGCAACTGCATGAATGCTGGGACCCACCGCGCCCTTGAAGCCGTTTTTGAAAACCGCATTGCCATTCACCCGTTGGTCAATCAATGGGTGGCACTTCAGAAATAAGGCTTCCCACTTAAGGCGGGACAAAGATGGAGTCGCAAGCCGATTCAGATGAAGTCAGTTGCCGTCGCTATAAGTCAAAGCATATAAGTTATTTATCATTAGTTGTTATTTGAAACCTATTATGTAATTATTCCAACATGTTGTTTTTATACAACTTCTTATAGGCTTCAAGTATTATCTAATGATAAAGAACTT
>CAIXMC010000377.1 GCA_903920405.1 uncultured beta proteobacterium | reverse complement strand
GGGACAAATGCAATATCAATGGGTTACGGTTGATTCGCTCACGTGGTTTTCTTGGCAGGGGAAGCTCACCCATTTGGTTGATTAGCCGTAACAAGCGCATGCAACTGACTTCATCCCTGTCCCGCCTTAAGTGGGAAGCCGATACAACCAAAGTGAGTCATCTGAAAGTGGGAAACAACAACCGTTTTGACGCGAATTTGATGTGTAAACTCGAAAAACATGTCAAGTTTGTGGCGAGATGCTGGATTTTTCAACTTTCTGATTTTTAACAAATTTTGACTGCCATGACTTATTGGGAATACATGTTTTTGAAAAATAGTCGGGGATGTCTGTATAACAATTTCAATATCCTTTATTCGACTCACTGAAGCAGCCTGTTTCGCAGGCATCATTTCTTCAAGGACTTCCATGTTTAACCGTCACATTCTTATCGAACAAACTGACCCCGAGCTGTTTGCTGCCATTCAATCTGAAAACAAGCGCCAGCAAGATCATATTGAGCTGATTGCCAGCGAAAACTACGCATCACCCGCCGTGATGGCTGCACAGGGCACCCAGTTGACCAACAAATATGCCGAGGGCTACCCCGGTAAGCGTTATTACGGCGGATGTGAGTTTGTGGATGTGGCCGAGCAATTGGCCATTGACCGTGTCAAGCGAATTTTTGGCGCACAGGCAGCCAACGTGCAGCCGCACTGTGGGGCATCCGCCAACGAAGCTGTGTTGATGGCTTTTTTGAAACCTGGCGACACCATCATGGGCATGAGTCTGGCTGAAGGGGGGCATCTGACGCACGGCATGACCCTCAACATGAGCGGCAAATGGTTTAACGTGGTGAGTTATGGCTTGAACGATGCAGAAGAGATTGATTACGATGCCATGGAGCGCAAAGCCTATGAATTTAAACCCAAACTCATCATCGCTGGTGCCAGTGCTTATTCCTTGGCTATTAATTTTGAACGTTTTGCTCAAGTGGCCAAAGGCGTGGGGGCCATTTTCATGGTCGATATGGCGCACTACGCCGGGTTGATTGCAGCAGGGATTTACCCCAACCCTGTGCCCTATGCAGATGTTGTAACCAGCACCACGCACAAAAGTCTGCGCGGTCCGCGTGGCGGCATTATTTTGATGCAGTCGCAGTTTGAGAAAGTCATCAATAGTGCTGTCTTCCCCGGCCTGCAAGGTGGCCCGCTCATGCACGTGATTGCTGCCAAAGCGGTCGCTTTCAAAGAAGCCCTGCAACCCGAATTCAAGGTCTATCAACAACAGGTGCTGACCAATGCGCGCATCATGGCCGAGACCTTGATTTTGCGCGGCTTGCGCATTGTGAGTGGTCGCACCGAAAGCCATCTGATGCTCGTTGACCTTCGCGCCAGAAGCATCACGGGCAAAGAGGCCGAGTCCGTGTTGGGGCAAGCCTTCATCACCATCAACAAAAACACCATACCCAATGATCCCGAAAAGCCCATGGTCACCAGCGGCATTCGCATTGGCACACCTGCCATGACGACACGGGGCTTCAGGGACGAAGAAGCCCGCATCACAGCCAATTTAATTGCAGATGTGCTGGATCATCCGCACGACGCAGCCCATATTGAATCCGTGCGAAACAAAGTGATGGCACTGACAGCACGTTTTCCTGTTTATGGTGAAATTCAGCAATGAAGTGCCCTTTTTGCAGTCATCCAGAAACTCAAGTGATAGAAACCCGTGTCTCTGAAGACGGCGCTGTTATGCGTCGCAGAAGGCGTTGTGCCTCTTGTGACAAGCGCTTTACCACTTATGAGCGTCCTGAAGTCCCCTTTCCCACCATTGTCAAAAAAAATGGCAGGCGTGTTGAGTTTGACCACGCCAAACTTCTGGCCTCGATGAAGCTGGCGCTGCGTAAACGCCCTGTCTGCATGGAACAGGTTGATTGTGCTGTGGATCGCATTGAAGAAAACTTGTTGAACTTGGGTGTGCGCGAGGTATTTTCAACCCGCATTGGTGAACTGGTCATGTTGGAGTTGAAGAAACTCGATCAGGTTGCTTATGTTCGATTTGCCAGCGTGTATCGCAGTTTTAAAGACATTGATGAGTTCAAAACATTGGTGGATGAGGTCAGGTCTTGAGTACAGTTCGACCTGCACCTCACGGTTCGCTCATGTCAAAAGCAGCTTCTTGAAATTGCGCACTTATAGACTTTCAGATAAATAGTTTCCAAGTTGTCTAAAGTAACATGCTGATCTTAAAGACATTTTTTCTAAAAAAGTGGAAGTTATTTATCTGAAAGTCTATAGGCGTTTTAGGCGGTGCGCAAAATAACTTGGCTTCCCACTTAAGGCCAATACCGTTCAATAGACTTGAAAAAAACGAAAAAGTGCCATATTTCACGATGCTGTTATCACACTGTTTGAGAAAGAACCTACCATGTCTAACCCATTTCAAAAAGACACTCCTGT
>CAIXMC010000376.1 GCA_903920405.1 uncultured beta proteobacterium | reverse complement strand
CCCAACTGAGGATATGGTCAATAATAAGTTCCGCATTTGGCTCGTCAGATTTGGGCGCACTGTGTCGTGTAACCGTTTAGACCCCTGGCCCAGATATCGTCATTCCCGCGAAGGCGGGACTCCAGTGTATTTTGGTCTTCATGGATACAAAAAGTCAGTCTGGATTCCCGCCTTCGCGGGAATGACGGTGACGGGGTCTAAACGGTTACTGGGAGGTCTGATGTCATTGCTTCACTCTGAATTGCTGCCTCTGGAAGTGTCGGTTTTGGGCAAAATTCATCACCCATTTTGCCAAGAGGTGACTCTTTGCATGTTTTAATCGCATGTTTTAAAAATCGGTCTGTTGCACACCGCATGCCAGACCCATCGATTTGAGGACTACTTCATGTTTCAGGTACGTATTCATGGGCGTGGCGGTCAAGGCGTTGTCACAGGCGCCGAGATGATGTCCATCGCCGCATTTCTGGGGGGACGCCACGCGCAGGCGTTTCCCAGTTTTGGTTCAGAACGCACAGGTGCCCCCGTGGTGGCTTATTGCCGCATGGACGATCACGAGATTCGTCTGCGAGAACCCATCATGCAGCCCGATGCCATCATCATTCAAGACTCTACTTTGTTGCACCAGATAGATGTGTTTGGTGGCCTGAAAAAAGACGGCTATATTTTGATCAACACCACCCACAGTTTCAAAGATTTGGGGTTGGATGAGTTTGTCAAAGGTTTTCAGCAAGAGCGTTTGTTGATGGTGCCGGCGACTGATTTGGCCATGAAGCATGTGGGGCGTCCGGTGCCTAATATGCCTTTGCTGGGTGCTTTTGCGGCGTTGGGGGGTCTGATATCGCTCGATGCGGTGCAACAAGCCATTGCGCGAAAATTTTCAGGTGCCGTGCAAAAGGGCAATCAGGCAGCAGCCAAAGAGGCTTTTGATATCGTGATGCAACACAAGACTCAGCAGACCCAGCAAACCCAGGAGACTCACCATGCTTGAACAATGCGAAGGCTCTCATGCCGTGGCGCAGGCGGTGGCACTTAGCCGCCCCGAGGTGATATGCGCCTACCCCATTTCCCCCCAAACGCATATCGTTGAGGGCTTGGGCGAACTGGTGAAATCCGGCAAGCTAACTCCATGCGAATTTATCAATGTCGAGTCTGAATTTGCAGCGTTAAGTGTGGCCATTGGTGCCTCTGCCGCAGGGGCACGCGCCTACACCGCCACAGCGAGCCAGGGCCTGCTGTTCATGGCAGAGGCCGTCTATAACGCATCAGGTCTGGGCCTGCCCATTGTGATGACGGTGGCCAACCGCGCGATTGGCGCACCCATCAACATCTGGAATGACCACACCGACAGCATGTCCATGCGCGATGCGGGCTGGCTGCAAATTTTTGCCGAGACCAATCAAGAAGCACTTGACTTGCACATTCAATCCTTCAAGATTGCCGAAGAATTGTCTTTGCCAGTCATGGTTTGCATGGACGGTTTTATTTTGACGCACGCATACGAGCGAGTCGATATACCCAATCAAGCCCAGGTCGATCGGTTTTTGCCACCGTATGAACCGCGCCAGGTGCTAGATCCCAATGATCCCGTTTCCATCGGCGCTATGGTGGGGCCTGAAGCCTTTACTGAAGTGCGTTATCTGGCACACGTCAAGCAAATGCAGGCGCTAGACCTCATTCCCCACATTGCCGAAGAATTCAAAAAAGAATTTGGCCGCGATTCAGGTGGCCTCATCAAAACCTACAAAACCGAAGACGCACACACCATTGTGATTGCCTTGGGTTCAGTGCTGGGCACCATCAAAGACACGGTCGATGACATGCGCTCAGAAGGCGCCAAAGTGGGCGTACTGGGCATTACCTCGTACCGTCCCTTCCCCATTTCAGCCATTCGGGATGCCACAGCCCATGCCACGCGCATTGTGGTGATTGAAAAATGTTTTGCAGTAGGCATTGGTGGCATTGTGTCGCGCGATGTGCGCAGTGCGGTACGTAACCGCCCGCAACCTGTTCTGACCGTTGTCGCCGGCTTAGGGGGGCGTGCCATCACCAAGGCATCGATTCATCAATTGTTGCAAGATGCCATGGCCGACAAGTTGGAGTTGCTCACCTTCCTGGATTTGGACTGGGGTGTGGTTAATCGTGTGCTGGAGCGTGAAAAAAATACCCGTCGCTCAGGCCCTATCGCAGAAGGCATTTTGCGCGACATGGGAACGGTCACTTCGGATCTCTCCTGATACTTTGCAAGTCGCCATGCGGCATGATGCAAGCATGTTGTGACCTCAACCAAGAAAAAGGTGAACCATGGAATCATCAACAATCAAGTTTTATCAAACTGGCACTTTCACGGTTGGCAATCGCTTGTTGTCCCCTGAATGGCGCAGTGTTCAATCTGATGTGCAGCGAAGT
>CAIXMC010000375.1 GCA_903920405.1 uncultured beta proteobacterium | reverse complement strand
GTTGCCAGTTTGCCATCGACTGCTGCCTTGGCCAACATGCCCGCGTCGGCTACCAAGGCGTTGACCGCATCAATACAGGTGTTCAGGTTGTTTTTAAGGGTATTGAAGTCACCGTTGTAGGTGTCGGTGATTCTGGCTGGAATGGCCCCGCGCGAAATGTCATCAACGTATCTGGCAGCAACATTGAGTGGCGCAATCAAGGCATCGAGCGTGTCATTGACACCTGAGACAACCTTTTGAAAATCGCCTTTGTGCTTGGACGCATCCGCACGGGTAGCCAGTTTGCCATCCACTGCGGCCTTAGCCAACATGCCAGCATCGGCCACCAGCGCATTGACCGCCTTGATCACATCGATCAGAGCCTTGGCCATCATGTCGTTCTCACTGCGTACATTAACAACGGCGGTCAGATCACCTTTAGCAATAGCCTGTGCTGCATTGGACTGCTGGTTGGTCGCATCAACAAGAGCGTTAAGGTTGTTTTTGATGATGTTGTAATCACCACTGTAAGCAGTAGTGATTTTGGGTGGCATATCGCCCTTGGAAATACGGTCAACGTATTCGGCTGTGACATTGAGCGGATTCACAATGTTGGTCACGGTCTCATTGACACCTGCCACCAGCTTGTTCCAGCCGCCTAAAAACAGATCGGCATTGGCACGTTTTTTCAGTTCACCTGCGGCAGCACCTTTGATGATGATGTCGGTTTGCGCCAGCAATTCACTCATCGTTTTGACCATATTGTTCAGGTTACCCTTGATGGCATTGAAATCGCCGTTGTAGTTATCAGTGATAACTGGCGGAATGATCCCCTTGGAAATATCATCGACGTACTTTGCCGTTACGTTCAGCGGGCCAATCACGGCATCCAGCATGTCATTGGTACCTGCCACAATTTTTTGAAAATCGCCTTTGTGCTTGGATGTATCCGCACGGGTAGCCAGTTTGCCCTCTACCGCTGTCTTTGCCAGCATGCCGGCATCAGCCATCATGGCTTGCACGGCGGTCTGGGTGGCGCGAACGGAGTTGGCCAGTCGGCCAATTTCGTCGGTGGTGTTGATATCAATCTTGAAGTTGAAGTCACCTGCGGCCATTTTGTCGGCGCTGTCAATGAGCTTGTTGGTGGGGTCGGTGATGGAGCGGGTCAGCAAGAAGGCCAGGGCCAACACCAGCAGCAAGGCAGCGCCGAGGATGCCCTGCAGCAGGTTGCGGGAGGCGGTATATTCCTGTTCGGCCTGTTTGCCGCTCTCTTTGACGACCACGTTCTGATAGTCGCCAAATTTGCTCAGCGCGGACAGGTAGGCCGCTTGCGTCTTGTAGTTTTCTCCATACAGCGCTTTGATGACTTCGTCGGTCTTATTGGCCAGGCCCAAAGCGATCACGTCAGTGACATATTTGATGAACGCATCCCCCGTCTCCTTGACGTTGCGCAGCAGGGCTTTGTCTTCATCGCTCTTCATGGACTTGTCCAAGCCGTCCACGAGTTGTTTCATTTCGGCCAGGTTCTTGTCGTACGCATCTTTGTTGGTTGCCATCGCCTTCTGATCGGTCAGGATCACGATGTTGCGCACGATGCGGGTGTTGTCCATGGCGAGAAGTTCAAGCCGATTTGCCTGCACAGTGTTCGGAAAAAGGTTGTTCACCAGCTCATTGGTCACGCCTTCAAGCTGCGATAGGCGCGAAATCCCAATGAGTGCCACCAGGGCCAACACCACCAGCACCAAGCCGAAGGCCAGTGCCAGTCGCGTACCAATTTTCATATTTGCAAACATGTCAGACTCCTTTGAAAAAAAAACAACCCAACCACTTAAGATATGGTCAACCATCAGTTCCGCTTTTGGCCGTCAGAGTTGGGATGCAAAGCCAAGCATAAATAGCGCAGTGTGGCTCAGCCACATAAGCGATGTATAACGACGCAATGCGCCCAAATCTGACGAGCCAAATATGGCACTATGACTGACCCTATCCTTAAACCATCACAGCATGATCTTGCGGCACCTGTCCACCTTTGGCCATGGCCTGGCGTACCAGTGAGGGCACATCCAGAATCAAAGCCACATCACCACTGCCCAAAATGGTCGAGCCACTGATGCAGTGTGACTGGCTGAACATTTGCCCCAGCGGTTTGATAACGGTCTGAAACTCGCCCAGCAAGGTATCGACCACCAACCCGGCTTTTTGCCCCGAGTATTTGAGTACCACAATGTTTTCGCCCTTGGCCGATGTGCCGGGGATGGAAAACAGCTCACGCAACCGAATAAAAGGCAAAACCTCGCCGCGAAGGTTGGTGTAATCGTGACCAGGCTCTGCCGAATAGGCCACACACTCTTCTATCATGTCCAACGGAATGGCATAAATTGATTTGCCAACTTCCACTAAAAATCCGTCGATGATCGCCAGCGTGAGCGGCAAACGAACCGTAACGATGGTGCCAACACCCTCTTCACTGCTGATGCCCACCGTGCCACGCAGCGCAGTGATGTTACGTTTGACCACATCCAGCCCCACCCCACGCCCCGACAAATTGGTGATCTTGTCCGCAGTGGAAAAACCAGGTTCAAAAACCAGCGCATAAATATCGCTGTCGCTCATGTGGTGACCGGGTTCTACCAAGCCTCGCTCAATGGCCTTGGCCAAAATGCGGTCGCGCTTCAAGCCACCGCCATCGTCTTCAACCGAGATGACGATGGCACCGGAATCATGGTAAGCGTTGAGCCTGAGCGTGCCCTGAACCGGTTTGCCAAGCGATGCACGTACATCGGCTGACTCAATGCCATGATCCATGGAATTGCGCACCAGGTGCATCAATGGATCCCCAATTTTTTCAACCACGGTTTTATCAAGCTCGGTTTCTTCGCCGTCAATCAACAAATGAACGTCTTTGCCCAATTCATGCGATACGTCATGCACCACACGCTGAAAGCGGCTGAAAGTAGCACCAATGCGCACCATGCGAAGTTGCAACGCGCTGTCGCGAACCTCCTCAACCAGAGTGGCAAGTTTGGAGGTGGACTCGGTCAGCTCAATCACACGAGAGCGGTGTGCAATCATATTGACGCTGGCACCGGCAATGATCAATTCACCCACCAAATTGATCAGTTGATCAAGTTTGTCGGCATCGACACGGATCGAGCGGCTCTCAACGACCCCCATTTCCTTGACCTGTTTTTGCTTGGTCAATGCGGCCTCAATCACCTCAGGCTGCACCGAACCCTGCTCGACCAAAATAGCGCCAATGGGTTTGCTGGGGCTATCTAACTGGGTGTTGAGCGCGATGTCAAGTTCTTGCGGGGTCAGTGTGCCGCAACGAACCAGCATGTCTCCCAACCTGGTCAATTCACCCTGCTGCTGACTGATGAGCTGAATGTATTCAGAAATCAGGCTGTGTGGCGGCAAAATCAGCAAGCGACTGTCTTCGCGAACAAATTCAAATACCCTTTCAATGGCAGCCTTGTCGACCTTGGTCTGAAAAGCAATTTCAAAACCGAGGTAGCACAGTTCGGGTTCCATGTGCTGCGCATCTGGCAGGGCATCTGGCAGGGTTTCAATGCCTGTAATTTTGCCTATCGTACCGAGGTATCGGATAAACGAAAGAGGGTCCATGCCATTGCGCAACACATCAGAGCTAAAACGCACCGAGATATGCCAGTGGTCTGCCATCACGTTGTTGCCACCGATACGTCTGACAGAGTCGGGGTCTTGTGAGTGCTGACTGCCGGCCACGACGGCCGAATACTTGGCCGCCAAAGTGTCCACCGATTTGGGCAATTCAAGATGGGTTCGCAACTGAGCCATTAAAGGTTCACCCTGCTCCAGCAGTTCAGGGCTACCTGCACGATCGCCGGCAGCTAACCCTTCAACCAAAGCACCCATGTGGTCGCAGCAAGCCAACAACAGCACCACCAAGGGGGAAGACAGAAGATACTTGCCATCACGAACACGGTCAAGAACACTTTCCACCAAATGGGTGAAGGTCACAATATGGTTGAGGCCAAACAGGCCTGATGACCCCTTGATGGTGTGGGCTGCACGAAAGATGGCGTTGATCATTTCATCTTTGTCTTCGGCGGATCCCACTGCCAACAGGGCAGTTTCCATGTCCGTCAGCAGTTCACGGCTTTCAGCGATGAACGTTTCCAGTGCGTCATCTATATTCATGTCAATTCCTTGAATCGCCAGCAAAGGTGCGGGAGTCCATCACCAAATGATCGCCAAAATAAGCTGCTACGTTAAGCAACTCAAACACTTCCATCACCGCAGGGCTGTGGCCTGACAAGTGCAACTCACGACCATCTGCCAGCGCCGTTTTCTTGGCCAGCATCAACAGTTGCACACCGGCGGTGTCGATCTCTGTCACGCCGGACAGATCAATCTCAGTCAGGGGTGGAGTGACCAAAAGCACGGGCTTGAGCTCTGTCGCCCGAAATATCGTCAGCTCACCTTCAATACGCAAAACATTGCGTAAAACATCTCTCGAATCATTGGGTTGGCTCATGGCAAACACAGTCTGTGGACTGCTCCAATCAATTGTTCTGGTTGAAAAGGCTTGACCACCCAGGCGCGCGCACCAGCAGCTTGGCCTTCACGTTTTTTGGACTCTTCAGACTCAGTGGTCAGCATGATAACCGGCGTGAACTTATAGTTGGGCATTTGCTTGACCGCCTTCAAAAACGCAATGCCATCCATGACGGGCATATTGACATCGCTGATGATGAGATGGATTTTTTGACCCTTGAGCTTGGACAGGGCATCCCTGCCATCCACCCCTTCAATCACGTCATAGCCCGCACTGCTGAGCGCGATACCTACAACCCGTCGCATGGAGGCGGAGTCGTCAATAATCATGATGGTTTTAGCCATTGCTTTCCTCTAAAAATATCGAATACCAGTAGTATTTTTCTGAGAAACCTTGCCACCCTCATGAATAACATGCTGATCGGCCATGACATAGGAATTTTTCATCTCATCCAACATGCATTGTGCATCAACGGCCTGCAGTGGCCATCCTTGTGCATGCCGCTGCTCTTGTTCTTGCAATAATTCAGGCAAGCGATCCATGCTTTTCTGCACCTGCGTCATGATCTGGCTCAATCGATCCTGAAACTGCATTTGCACCAGTGCCTGATTAACCTGACCTGCCAAGTAATCTTCAATGCTTTGCTGTAGGGTACGCCGCCTCGCCGTCATGGCTTTGCTCAGCCGCACACCTGACACAAACAGCATCAAGGCAACACCTACACCCACCCAAGAGACACCAGCCACCATCAAGACAGATAACCCCCTGCGCACCCAAGCGCAAAACAGCCCCAAACTTCAAACTCGATATGTGTCAGAGTGTTCATGATAAATCTGTACCAGCGGCACGCGCCACGTCACGGACCATGCAAAATGATGAGCCAGAGATCCACCACAAAATCCACTCTGCCCACCCATGCTACTTTACCTCACTCACATGCGTCTGTGCGGTAGCACTCATTGTGGGCAATAATGGGGTGTGATTCAAAGTGATGTGGAGGCGGCAATATTCGCTAGTCGAGCCGCGCGAACTTGAGTGAGTATTTTGGTATAACAAATCGGCCTCTAACGCCCGTCCTGCTTGCATAGTTAGCTATCTTTTTAATAGTTAAATAAACGGATAAATTCGTCTGAATGTGTACTTGTAGGTATCCATGTTAGCTGCTCCACATCACTTGATGCTGTATAGGCGTAACCGTTTAGATCCCTGGCCCAGATGTCGTCATTCTCGCGAAGGCGGGAATCCAGTGTATTTTGGTCTTCATGGATACACAAAGTCAGTCTGGATTCCCGCCTTCGCGGGAATGACGGT
>CAIXMC010000374.1 GCA_903920405.1 uncultured beta proteobacterium | reverse complement strand
TTGGGCGCACTGCGTCGTTACAAATCGCTTATGTGGCATGGCCACACCGCGCGATTTGCGCCTAGCATTGCCTCCCAACTCTGACGGCCAAATGGGGAACTTATTACTGACCACATCCTAAGTGGGAAGCCGAAATTTCTGAAGAAGTGCTTCCCTCTCGCCGCAACCGAATCAACCCACGCGTCATCAAGGTAAAAATGAGCAAATGGCCTAAAAAAAGAGCTGTACATCGATCCTTTCCACAAGCCAGTAAATCGTTCGTGGAAGCTATTACTGTGCTCCATTGAATGGTATTGAGCCTAAACCAATAAAGCTTTTTCAACCAAGCGGGTTGCAACCCAGTTTTTTGTTTTTGAAATAGGCCGACTTTCCACAATTTCAACTATATCACCGACCTTGTATTCACTTTTTTCATCATGAGCATGATATTTGCTGGACTTGACAACAATCTTTTCGTACAAATCGTGCTTAACACGACGCTCAATCAACACCGTAATGGTTTTGCTGCGTTTATCACTGACCACCTTGCCAATCAAAGTGCGTTTGAGGGATGGCTTAGTTTCTGTCATCGGTAACTCCCGTGTTGGCGGATTTTTCAGTCCGCTGTTTTTCGGCAAGAATGGTCTTAGCGCGTGCTATCTGACGACGAGCAGTAGACAGCGCATGTATATTTTTAAGTTTTTGAGCGCTTTTTCGCATGCGCAGACCAAAATGAGCTTTTTGCAACTCAATAATTTCAAGTTGCAATTCAGATCTGTTTTTTTGTCGTAATTCTGATGTTTTCATAAAAATTTGGCTCCTTTACTGCCCCATCATGCGGGCAACAAAAGTGGTTCGCAAAGGCAACTTGGCCGCAGCCAGTCGAAATGCTTCACGAGCCAATTCTTCAGTTACACCCACAATTTCAAACACAATTTTTCCGGGCTGAATTTCCGCAACATAGTATTCAGGACTGCCTTTACCATTACCCATACGAACTTCTGCAGGCTTTTGCGAAATGGGTTTGTCAGGAAAGACGCGAATCCAGATGCGACCACCACGTTTGACGTGACGAGATATAGCACGGCGAGCAGCTTCAATCTGACGGGCAGTCAATCGACCACGATCAATGCACTTTAGTCCAAAGTCGCCGAACGAGACCGAACTGCCTCTGCCTGCTAGGCCTGTGTTACGGCCTTTTTGCTCTTTGCGATACTTGCGACGAGCGGGTTGCAACATTGTTATTCTCCTTTGCCTTCAGATGGCACTACTGGCGCACCAATCTTGCGGACTCGTTTAAGGGCAGGTTTGTTGGCATCAGAACCCATGACATCAGGTTTATCACTGCCATCCGTGGGTGAATTGTTACTGCCCACAGGGCGACGTGCGCCACGAGAGGCAGGGCGATCAGAACCCGGACGTGTACCACGATCATCACGCCTTGGTGCTCGTGGACGACGATCTTCTTCAGAACGGGTGTCAGCGACGGGCAGGTCATTGCGACCCAAGGTATCGCCCTTATAAACCCACACCTTTACACCAATCACACCGTAAGTAGTTTTAGCTTCAGATGTGCCGTAGTCAATATCAGCACGTAAGGTGTGCAGTGGCACGCGGCCTTCACGATACCACTCGGTACGAGCAATTTCAATGCCATTCAAGCGACCAGAAGACATGATTTTGATACCCAAAGCACCCAAACGCATGGCATTTTGCATGGCACGTTTCATTGCACGGCGAAACATGATACGCTTTTCAAGCTGTTGCGTAATGGAATCCGCAATAAGCTTGGCATCAATTTCGGGCTTGCGAACTTCCTCAATATTAATAGCGACTGGCACACCGAGCTGACGACCTAAGTCACGCTTGAGGTTTTCAATATCTTCACCTTTTTTGCCAATGACAACACCTGGTCGTGCAGAGAAAATGGTAATGCGAGCACTTTTGGCTGGACGCTCAATCAGGATACGCGAAACAGATGCGTTCTTCAGTTTGGCCTTCAAGTAATCACGTACCTTGATGTCTTCAGCCAACATAGCTGCAAAATCGCGGTCCTTTGCATACCAGCGAGATGACCAATTGCGACTGATCGACAAACGAAAACCGGTTGGATGGATTTTTTGTCCCATAAGTTCCTGGCCTTTTTCAGTAACCAACCGTCACATACACATGGCATGTGGGTTTTCTGATTTGATTGCCACGACCTTTTGCGCGGGCCGTGAAGCGCCTGAGTGATGCACCTTGTTCAACGTAAATGGTTGTGACTTTCAATGCGTCGATATCTGCACCGTCGTTATGTTCTGCGTTGGCAACGGCAGATTCCAAAACCTTGCGAATGATGACGGCAGCTTTTTTTTGCGTAAACTGCAAAATGTTAAGTGCGTGATCGACTTTCTTGCCACGAATCAAATCCGCGACCAAGCGGCCTTTATCGACCGAAAGACGAACCCCACGAAGGGTTGCGCGTGTTTCCATGGTCAATTCCTTATTTCTTTTGAACTTTTTTGTCCGCAGGATGACCCTTAAAAGTACGGGTGAGCGCAAACTCTCCCAACTTGTGGCCCACCATTTGGTCAGTGATATAGACAGGTACATGCTGCTTACCGTTATGCACGGCAATGGTCAAACCAATAAATTCAGGCAGTACCATGGAACGACGAGACCAAGTTTTAATAGGTCTTTTGTCCTTGCTAGCAATGGCTTTTTCAGTTTTTGCAACCAAATGATGATCGACAAAAGGGCCTTTTTTGAGAGAACGAGTCATTTAGCCTTCCCTTTACTTCTTGCGACGCGACACGATCATGACTTGAGTGCGCTTATTGTTACGGGTGCGGTAGCCCTTGGTCAAATTACCCCAAGGATCAACAGGATGACGACCTTCGCCAGTCTTGCCTTCGCCACCACCATGTGGGTGATCAACAGGATTCATAACGACACCGCGAACGGTAGGACGAATACCCATCCAGCGCTTAACACCTGCTTTACCAAGTTGGCGCAAGCTGTGTTCTTCATTGGCAACCTGACCCAAAGTGGCACGACAGTCAATGTGAATTTTGCGAACTTCCCCTGAACGCATGCGCACCTGGGCATAAGTGCCCTCTCGTGCCAGCAAGGTAGCTGATGCACCGGCGGAACGGACAAGTTGCGCACCTTTGCCAATTTTTAATTCAATACAGTGAACCACCGAACCAACCGGAATATTGCGAATGGGTAAGGTGTTGCCCACACGAACAGGAGCCTCGGCGCCACTTTGAATAGAACCTCCCACCTCTAAGCCACGCGGAGCAATGATGTAACGACGTTCGCCGTCGGCATAGCACACAAGAGCTATATGCGCTGATCGGTTGGGGTCATATTCAAGGCGCTCAACTTTCGCAGGGATACCATCTTTGTTACGATGAAAATCGACAACGCGGTAGTGGTGTTTGTGACCACCACCCTTGTGACGTGTGGTGATGTGACCATTGTTGTTGCGACCTGCCTTCTGAAACTGAGGCTCCAACAATGGCGCATATGGATCACCTTTAAAGAGATGATCTCGCGTAACTTTCACCACGCCACGACGGCCTGGTGAAGTGGGTTTCATTTTGATGACGGCCATGATTTATGCAGCCTCCGCGCCAAAATTGAGCTTAAAACCTGGTTTAAGCATGACATAAGCTTTGCGAATATTGTCACGCCGACCTATACACTTGCCAAAACGTTTGGTTTTTCCCTTGATATTCAAAACCGAAACTGCTCTAACTTCGACCTTGAACATGAGTTCCACTGCAGCCTTGATTTCATACTTGGTTGCATCTTGCAGCACCTTGAAAGTGACTACGCTGCCATTTTTGGCAACCAAGGTGGACTTTTCCGATATAACAGGTGCTTTTAGCACTTGCATCAATCGGCCTTCATCGAATTTAAGTGGATGGTGTCCGTGGCTCATGCAAACATCTCCTGAAGAGTACCCACGGCAGCTTTGGTGACCAAAACCTTGTGAAAGTGAACGAGTGAAACAGGATCAGCGTAACGTGGTTCAACTACCAATACGTTAGGCAGATTGCGTGATGCCAAGTAAAGATTTTCATCGACCTTGTCGGCGATAACCAAGACAGAACCAAGGTTCATGGCCTTGAACTTGGCGGCCAACACGCGAGTTTTAGGTGATTCCACCGTCAGGGCATCCACAGCAGCCAAACGCCCCTCACGCACCAACTGAGAAAAAATGACAGTCATACCAGCACGGTACATTTTTTTGTTGATTTTTTGTGTGAAATTTTCATTGGGTGAGTTTGGAAATATCCGGCCACCCCCACGCCAGAGCGGCGATGAAGTCATACCGGCACGCGCTCTGCCTGTTCCTTTTTGCTTGAAAGGTTTTTTGGTGGAGTGATGAACCTGTTCACGGTCTTTCTGGGCACGGCTTCCTTGGCGAGCATTGGCCTGGAATGCCACAACGATTTGGTGAACCAAGTCTTCGTTGTATGCACGACCAAACACAGCTTCAGACACATCAAGCGATGATGCTGCCTGTCCTTGATCGTTGAGGAGTTCGATTTGCATCAGTTTGGTCCTTTGTTAGTAGCATGTGCGCCAGCATGTTTAACTTTGACCGCAGGACGAACGGTGACAAAACCACCTGCATAACCAGGAACTGCACCCTTGATCATGAGCAACTGACGCTCTGTATCAATGCGCGCAATGTCCAGATTTTGGGTTGTGACCAAATCAACACCCAAATGGCCTGTCATGCGCTTACCCGGAAACACACGGCCAGGGTCTTGCGCCATGCCAATAGAACCAGGCACATTGTGCGATCGGCTGTTGCCATGCGATGCACGTTGCGAACTCATGTGGTGGCGCTTGATGGTACCAGCGAAGCCCTTACCGATGGTAGTACCTTGAACATCAACTTTTTGCCCTGCTTCAAAAATTGAAGACACAGAAACAAAAAAACCTGGTTGGTAGCTGGATGCAGTTTCATCCGTCACACGGAATTCATGAATGATTTCGCCAGCTTCGACACCTGCTTTGGCCAAGTGACCCGCTGTAGGCTTATTGACGCGAGATGCTTTGCGTGTGCCATAAGTCACTTGCAAAGCAACATAACCATCCCTCTCTTGGGTTTTGACTTGGGTTACGCGATTGTTGGAGACATCGATCACAGTGACGGGGATTGCAACCCCGTCATCTGTAAACAGACGCATCATGCCAACCTTGCGCCCAAGCAACCCTAAGCGATTGCTAAGACTCATTGTTTTCTCCGTAACTTTCACCAGCACAACTTCAATTGGCCGCGCTGTTTTTTTGTGAAAGGACTGTTAATAAAAATTTGCCGAATTAACTCTGCCCATGCGGAAGGCAGATTCAACAAAACCGCAGATTATAAGGCCTGCAAATATGAGACAAACGTTACTGAACTACTGCAATTTGATCTCGACATCAACGCCCGCTGGCAAATCGAGTTTCATCAGGGCATCCACCGTTTTGTCAGTAGGATCAACAATATCAATCAGGCGTTGGTGGGTACGAATTTCAAACTGATCACGGCTGGTTTTATTGACGTGAGGTGAACGTAAAATGTCAAATCGCTTCATGCGAGTAGGCAGTGGAACGGGACCTCTGACAATCGCCCCCGTACGCTTGGCCGTATCAACAATCTCTGCCGCTGACTGGTCAATCAGCTTGTAATCATATGCTTTGAGGCGAATGCGGATTTTTTGTTTCGTTGCCACAGTGAGTCCTTACGCAATAATTTTGGAAACCACACCTGCACCCACAGTCTTGCCACCTTCACGGATGGCAAAACGCAGACCTTCTTCCATGGCGATGGGGGCAATCAGCTTGACGGTGACGGAAACGTTATCGCCAGGCATGACCATTTCCTTACCTTCTGCCAATTCAATGGCACCGGTC
>CAIXMC010000373.1 GCA_903920405.1 uncultured beta proteobacterium | reverse complement strand
TGGATCAGCGCTACCACTTGGTGATTACCAATGTGCCTTATCTGGCGCGTGGCAAACAGAATCAGATGCTCAAGGACTATTGCGAACAGCATTATCCGAATGCCAAAAATGACTTGGCCAATGTGTTTTTGGAGCGCTGCCTTGAATTGGTTTTATCCCCCTCGCCCTCCGGGAGAGGGGCTAGGGGTGAGGGCTGTGGCGTAGTGCAAATCGTCATGCCACAAAACTGGCTGTTTTTGGAACGCTATCGTCTGCAACGAAAATCCCTTTTAGAAAGCGAACGTTGGACACTCTTGGCTCGTCTTGGCTCGGGCGCTTTTGAAGAAGTTACTGGTGAAGTAGTTAAAGCCATCCTATTCACTGTAGATAAACAGCTTCCCCAGAAGTCTGCAATTCATCAGATTGATGTTTCATTAGATTCGTGCCCTACATTCAAATGTCAAAGTTTAATTCAGTCCCCATTTTATATTGAAGCACAAAGTAATTTTCTGACTATTCCTGATTTTCGTGTTCCTTTCGGTAGCTTGTCCATGGGCGAATCGCTATCAAAATATGCAGACACAGCAGGCGGCCAATGTACTTTTGATACGCCACGATTCATTCAAAAATTCTGGGAGCTTAGTGCTATACGTGAAAGTGGCTGGGTCTACAGTCAAACACCGATATCGGAATCCATTTATTTTTCGGGGCGAACTAATGTTGTCCGTTGGGAGTCCGGCGCAGGTCAGCTATGTGCGCTTGTTGATGCGATGAAGAATGCAGGCTATACCAGTGGAATTTGGAAGGCGGGCAGACAGGTTTGGGGAATGCGTGGTGTATTCATAAGCTTGATGGGATCCCTAAATGTGAGCATATATTCAGGAACATCTTTTGATAACAATTCTGCTGTACTTATACCAAAGAATAAGTCAGACTTAGCTGCACTTTGGTGCTATTGCTCAAGTACAAAATTTAATAATGACATTCGTCAGTTAGACCAAGCACTGAAGGTTACAAACGCAACACTTAATAAAGCCTCGATAGACATTGATTTTTGGCGTCAAATGGCACAAGAACGCTACCCCAACGGCCTTCCCAAACCCTATTCCAACGATCCAACCCAGTGGCTATTCCACGGCCACCCGCAACCAGCCACCGACCCATTGCAAGTCGCAGTTGCCCGTCTGTTGTGTTACGTCTGGCCGGCAGAGACAGACGACACGATGGAACTATCCGACAAGGCTCACACCTGGATTGCCCATTGCAAGCCATTGGTCAAGCACGTTGATGACGACGGCATCGTCTGTCTACCAGCAGTGCGAGGCGAACAGCCCGCCCATGATCGCCTGCTGGCCTTGCTGATTGACGCGTGGGAAACCGTCACCCCCGGCAGTTGGACCCCCAGCGTTCTGGACAAACTGCTGGCCCAAGCCGACTGCACAGGCAAAGGTCTGTCCGTGTGGCTACGGGATTATTTTTTTGAACAACACGCCAAACGCTTCCACCACCGCCCATTTATCTGGCATATCTGGGATGGTCAAAAAGATGGTTTTAGCGCCTTGGTCAATTACCACCTGCTCAATGGCAAAAACATGGAGCGACTCATCCACACTTACCTGGGCGACTGGATTCGCACCCAAGAGGCCGGTTTAGCCAATGGCATTGACGGTGCGGCATTGCGCCTGTCAGCAGCCAAAAACCTCAAAGTTCGCCTACAGTGGATTCTTAACGGTGAAGCACCGTTTGACACCTTCGTCCGCTGGAAGCCTTTGGCCGAACAACCCATCGGCTGGAACCCCGACTTGAACGATGGTGTCCGCCTGAACATCCGCCCCTTCATGACCGCCGAAGTTCTGCGCCACAACAAAAAGCCAAAACTTAACATCACCTGGGACAAAGACCGTGGCAAGGATGTCGAATCCGCCCCGTGGTTCCACAAGTTCAACGGCGATCGCATCAATGACCATCATTTGTCGCTGGCAGAGAAAACAGCGGCTCGCCACGAAAAAGGAGATTTGTCATGAAACTGGATTCCATTCATCTGAAAAATTACCGTTGCCATGCCGACTTGTCGGTGAACTTTTGTCCTGGATTTAACGTGGTGGTTGGTATTAATGGCAGTGGCAAAACGTCATTGCTTAAAGGCATCTGTGAATCGTTTTATGGACTTATCGTTGAGTTGGATGTGCCACACAATGCGCCGCTGACCGAGACAGGGCAGGTGCGTTTGCTCGCCGTGAACACGGGCGGTTTGTACCGGTTTGAGTCGCAATATCCAGTCAAGATATCTGCTTTTGGTGAAGCGTTTGACGCAGGCTGCGTCTGGACTTTGACCCGAACCAGTCAGGTGGGCAGTGCCACCCTGTCTGGACAATTTCCGGGACAAATCTGGCAGGCGATTCAGCAAGGTGGTAGCCCCAATGCAGCGGCTACGCGGACTTTAACCAATTTGCCTCTGGTGGGGTTTTACCGTGCCAATCGACATTGGAACCACCCTCAACCCCACGAGTTACTGGCAGCCACCCAACGTCAGTCACGGATAGACGGGTACGCAAGCTGGTGGGATGCCTCATTGGACTCGGTTGCCTTTCAGAGTTGGGCTATTGCCAAGTGTTTGGAGCGCTTTCAGACTTCATCAGAGACGGGTGCTGCGTTTGATGCTATCAAAAATGACGAATTGGCATTGGCCAACGTGGCATTGGCGGCGGCCGTTGAAGGTGTCAAAGGCCTGCGCTACGATTTGAAGCAAAAGAGTTTGCTAGTTGACTGGCTGCCAGATGCTTCAGGCACGCACGACCCCACGGCGTTTGAAAACCTCAGCGACGGGCAGCGGGCAGTCATCGGCTTGGTTGGTGACATTGCGCGGCGAATGTGTCTGCTCAACCCGCAATTGGGCAGTGAGGTCACTACAAAAACAGCCGGGGTAGTGTTGATTGATGAACTGGATATGCACTTGCATCCCCGGTGGCAACGCATCATCACCCGAGGTCTGCAGGCGGCGTTTCCGTCTCTGCAATTCATTGTGGCGAGCCATTCCCCTCAAGTGCTGGGCGAACTGCGGCCAGAGCAAATCATTCTGTTACGCCCGGAGGGCACATCGCATCCGCAGGTGAGCTACGGCCTGGACTCCAGCCAGGTTCTGGAAGAAATCATGGATGCAACCGCCCGCTCTCCAGGCGTTGAAAATGCGCTGACTAGGCTGTTTGGTACGCTGGAGCGCAATGATCTTGATTCTGCGCGTGAGCAACTTAGCGCCCTATCGGAACTGGCCCCAGGTATTGCTGAATTGGGGGGTGCCCAAGCGCTGCTTCAACGCAAAGTGGTGCTTGGTCGATGAAGCACGTCACCAAAGGCAAATCTGCGCCGGAGTTTGAGGCCTGGAAAGTCAGCGATGACCCCTATTGGGCACCTGGCTTTAGCGACTTGCAGAACCCTCAAAAACGCAAGCTGCATGAGTCGCTGCTGAGCGAACAGGGCTGGGTCTGTTGTTATTGTGGTCGTCAAATTGACCTTCATGACAGCCACATTGAGCACTTTCGGTCGCAAGAGCGCTATGCTGATTTGGCGTTGGACTTTGAAAACTTGCATACCTCGTGTATCCGCGAGATCCAACCAGGTAAGCCACTGCATTGTGGTCATGCCAAGGGCGCAGATTTTGACGAAGCCTTCCAGATTTCGCCGCTTGATGCAGATTGCGAGTCGCGTTTCGTCTACACCTTGGATGGCGACATCCTTCCAAGCGACGATGCCGATGCACAAGCAGCCTATATGGTCAAGCTGCTCAAACTTGACATTGCCTTTTTACGAAACCGACGTGAGGAGGCTGTGAATCGCGTTTTTGACCCTGAGTTTCTGGAAACAGTGACGGATGGCGAGCTTAAGACTTTGCGCGATTTTTTTTGTTCGATGGACAAAGAAGGCAAGTCGCAGTCTTTCGGCCACGTGCTCGCCCGCTTTGCTGAACAACGGCTCTTGGATGCATCGCCATGACGCTGACCGACAAACTGATTGAAAGTGTGCAAGCAGCCGCCAGGGTTAACCGTTCTCTCATGGTTGCACCCGCCGCCATTTTGTGGACTGATGCGGACCGTCTATGGGAACCTGCCATTTTGAAATTGA
>CAIXMC010000372.1 GCA_903920405.1 uncultured beta proteobacterium | reverse complement strand
GATGAACTTCTTTACCTGATGGCAGATGAGCGCCTGCGCCGCAATGAGCCAATGCCCGGTGTGGTAGGCACTTTGATGACCAATATGGCCGTTGAACTGGCACTGCAAAAACGCGGGGTGGCCCTGGTGCGTGCCCAGGTAGGTGACCGCTATGTGCTTGAAGAACTTGAAAAAAATAACTGGCTACTGGGTGGCGAAGGCTCTGGACACCTGCTGGCGCTAGACAAACACACCACTGGCGATGGATTGATTTCTGCCTTGCAGGTCTTGCAGGCCACAGTACGCAGCCAAAAATCCTTGGCACATTTGCTCAGTGAAGTCACTTTATTCCCCCAGGTGCTCATCAATATTCGTTTGCTCAGTGGTCAAGATTGGCGAGCTAGCCCCAGGTTGGCAGATGAAACACGCACAGTTGAAGCTGAACTGGGCGACAACGGTCGCGTGTTGATTCGCGCCAGCGGCACAGAACCTTTGGTGCGCGTGATGGTAGAAGCGCGTGATGCCCATCAGGCCAAAAGCTGCGCCCAGCGAATTGCCAACACCATCAGTGCTGCAAGGGCATAAGGTATAAACAGGGTGCGATTCAAAGTGATGTGGAGGTGGCCATATTCACCTGTCAAGCTGCGCGAACTTGAGTGAGTTTTTTTGTATAACAAATCGGCCTCTAGCGCCCGTCCTGCTTGCGTAGTTAGCTATCTTTTTAAGAGCAAAATAGATGAATAAATTCGCCTAACTCTTTTCCTGGTATGTATTCATGTTGGCTGCTCCACATCACTTTGAATCGCACCCGTGTAAGGATAGGGTCATCGCCGCCCTTTGAAGCTGAATTATCATTCGCCCATTATTTTTGAAGGCAGTGATTTGGTGCGTCGTTTATTGATGTGGATGGTGGGTGGGATGCTCTGCGTTGGGTTTTTGGCGTATGGGTGGCTCAATCACGCCCTGACACTTGCCACCCCCACCATAGATGTATCTATTGAATTTGGCACATCGCCGCGTGCCGTAGCCCATGACCTGGTGGCACTCGGAGTGCAAACATCACCACTCCTTTTATATGGGTGGTTTCGTCTCTCAGGTCAAGCACGCAACATCAAGGCGGGTAGTTATGAGCTGCAAACTGGCATCACTCCCAGTGTCTTGCTGACTCAATTGGTACGTGGTGATGAATCACTGCAATCTGTCACGCTGATCGAGGGCTGGAACTTTCAACAGGTGATGCAAGCACTATCAAAAGAAGAGCTACTAACGCATGATGCAAAAGGGCTAGAGCCTTATTTCATCATGAAACAATTGGGACGACCGCAGCTCCATCCCGAAGGTCGTTTTTACCCGGATACCTACACTTATGCCAAAGGCAGTGGCGAGTTGGCGTTGTTGCGCCGTGCCATGCACGCCATGGACAAACAATTGGCAGCAGCCTGGCAAGCCCGTGCATTAGACATCACAATGCAAACCCCCGACCAAGCTCTGATTTTGGCCAGTATCATTGAAAAGGAAACCGGTCTTGACAGCGATCGCACCATGATTGCTTCGGTTTTTCATAACCGGCTGCGTTTGGGGATGTTGCTGCAAACCGATCCCACAGTTATTTATGGGCTGGGAGAGCAGTTTGACGGCAACCTGCGCCGTCGCGACCTTGTGACCGATACGCCATGGAACACTTACACCCGCGCAGGCTTGCCACCGACACCCATCGCCATGCCTGGCAAGGCTGCGCTCATGGCGGCCGTGCAGCCAGCACGCAGCAAGGCTTTGTACTTTGTAGCGCGAGGCGACGGCAGCAGCCAGTTCAGTGACAATCTCGCTGCACACAATCGTGCTGTTCAACACTATCAACTTGGCCTTTGACGTGACATTAAACGCTTTGAACCCAACCGGTCTTTTCATCAGTTTTGAAGGGATCGATGGCGCTGGAAAATCAACGCACATCAACGCTTTAGCCCAGGCTTTCATGGACTTTGGGCGCTCACTTACCTTAACGCGAGAGCCAGGCGGCACGGTCTTGGCTGAAAAATTGCGATCCATGGTGCTGAACGACAGCATGGACGCAATGACTGAGGCCTTGCTGGTGTTTGCCGCACGTCGCGATCACTTGCAGCAGGTGATTGAACCCGCGCTACAGCTAGGCAAGGTGGTTTTGTGCGACCGCTTTACCGATGCCACCTTTGCCTATCAGGGCTTTGGACGTGGTTTTAATCTTGAAACACTCTCGTTTTTAGAGCGTCTTGTGCAGACTGTGCCTGCATTAGACGGCGATTTTGTACGTCAACCTGATTTGACTCTTTGGTTTGATTTAGACCCAAACATTGCTGCCAAACGCCTTGCCGGTGCGCGCGTTCCCGATAAGTTTGAAGCACAACCTGCAGAATTTTTTAAAAAAGTGGTCAGTGGTTACCAACAGCGCTGCCAAGCTGATCCCAGCCGTTTTGCCATTATCCCCGCACATCAAACTTGTGATGAAGTCTGGCAGCATGTGTTGTGTACTGTGCAAGATCGAGGATGGCTGTGATGAGCGAATCTGCCATTTCACTTGCCCCCTGGATCGTCAGTCAAGCCCAAAATTTACTGGCACAACGGGGACACGCCTGGCTGTTGGCAGGGCCATCGGGCCTGGGGCAATACGATTTGGCCATGACACTGGTACGTGCCTGGCTGTGTGACCATCCCGGCCCACAAGGCGCATGCTGCACATGTCCGAGTTGCCACGCGATAGATGTTCGAACCCACGCCGACTTTTTTGTATTGATGCCACAAACGAACATGCAAGCGCTGGGGTGGCAATTGAGCGACAAGCCTGAAGAAGAGAAAGCACCTGACGACACTGAAGGCAAAAAGCCAAAGCTAAGCAAAGAGATCAAGGTTGAGTCCATGCGCGAAGCTGTTGAGTTTTCACAGCGCACCAGTGCGCGCAGCAGGGGTAAAGCGGTGTTGGTCTATCCGGCAGAACGCATGAACGTTTATACAGCCAATGCGCTGCTTAAAACTCTGGAAGAGCCTCCTGGGGATGTCAAATTTGTTTTGGCAACCGATGCAGCCCATTTGTTGTTGCCCACCATCCGCAGCCGTTGCCTGACCCACGCCATGATGTGGCCAGATCAGAGCGTTGCATTAGCTTGGTTAGAGTCAAGGGGCATGACACTCCAGCAAGCGCAAGTGATGTTGCGCGCAGCAGGGGGCCGCCCCCAGGATGCGCTTCAATTTTCTGGCCTCAGTGCTGTCTGGCCCAATTTGCCGCGTGCTGTGCAAAATGGCGATGTCAGTGCGTTCAAAGACTGGACGGGCGCGCAGATCGTCGATGCCCTGCACAAACTCTGTCATGACTTGCAGGCCTTGCGATGTGGTGCACTGCCCCGTTTTTTTGAACAGACTGATTTGCCACGCGCAGGCAGTTGGAAAAGTTTGACAGGGTGGGGGAAAACGCTTGCACACATCCGTCGCACAGTTGAACATCCTTACAACGCAGCATTGATGCAAGAGGCCTTGATCAGCCAGGCACAATGGGCGATGGCCTCCAAATATTGAAACCGCATCATGTTGACCGATTCCCACTGCCACCTTGATTTTCCAGAACTTTTTTCACAATTAGTACCTATTCGTGCTGCCATGGCGGCAACTCAGGTCAGTCGTGCCTTGTGCATCAGCACCCGATTGGAAGACTTTGAAAAAGTGCATGGTTTGGCGCTAGGCTTTGACAATTTTTGGTGTACCGTGGGCGTTCACCCAGACTACGAAGACGTGACAGAACCTACTGTGGACGACTTGCTGCGTCTGGGAAGTTTGCCGCGTGTGGTAGGGATAGGTGAAACCGGCCTGGACTATTACCGGCTCAATGGCCGCAGTACGGCAGATATGGCTTGGCAGCGTGATCGCTTTAGAACCCATATTCGTGCCGCTCGGTTATTGGGTAAACCTTTGGTCATTCATACGCGCTCTGCCAGTGCTGACACTTTGACCATCTTGAAAGAAGAGGGAGAAGATGGATCGGCAGGCTCTGCAACAGGCGTTTTTCATTGCTTCACTGAAGAGGCAGACGTGGCACGCCAAGTGCTGGACATGGGTTATTACATCTCTTTTTCGGGCATTCTGACGTTCAAGAATGCCCAAATTTTGCGCGATGTCGCTGCAATGGTTCCCCTGGATCGTCTGTTGGTCGAGACCGATAGCCCCTATTTGGCCCCTGTACCGTACCGTGGAAAAACCAATAATCCCTCTTATGTGGTTTGGGTAGCCCAGCAGTTGGCGCAGATCAAGCGGGTATCGCCTGAAACGATAGCCGAGCAAACATCACGTAATTTTGAACAATTATTCAAAGGTGTTACCCCACTATGAAACCCGCAATTTTTAGCCTGATGTATTATTTCAGAATTATTGTTTATCTTGTTGTTTTGACAGGATTTCAACAGGCAACAGCGGGTTCTTATGATGATTTTTTCAAAGCCATTGAACTCGATGATGATGTCACGATCAACTCGCTTTTGCAGCGAGGATTTGATCCCAACACAGTGAATCCTAGCGGCACTGCAGGGCTTTTGTTGGCCCTCCACGGCGATGCGCTCAAAGTGGTGAACAGTTTGCTTCGCTGGTCATCAACCCACATTGATATTCGCAACGACAAAGACGAAAGCCCGTTGATGCTGGCAGCCTTGAATGGCCACGCACAACTGTGCCAAACTTTGATTGACAAGGGGGCAGCAGTCAATAAACCAGGTTGGGCGCCTTTGCATTACGCCGCCACACATGGACAGGTTGCCGTGATAAATCTGTTGCTTGACGACAACGCCTTCATCGATGCCCGATCCCCCAATGGCACCACGCCCTTAATGATGGCCGCTTATTACGGTACGCCATCGGCGGTCAAGGTTTTGCTTGAAGCAGGTGCTGATTCGAGTTTAAAAAATGATCTTGGCTTGAATGCACTGGACTTTGCAAACCGTGGCAAGCACAATGATTCAGCAGAATTGATTTTGGCTTTCATGCGAGGCCGACTCTCTCAAAAGGAGGGGGAATAACAGCCAGTTCAGTAAGGCTATTGCGACTCCTCGCCCAGCCAGACAGAAAAATCCATCAAATGCAATAGACTTTATTGACAACTTGCCTCTAGTTCTTTTATTCAAACCATGCGATAACGTGACAGTCATGGCAGAACACCAAGACTGATCCTTTGCTATCTTTCCCTCATGAACTATACCGCTCGCATCATTGCCATCGCCATTGCATTGAATGGAATTGTTGCCGCAATGACATGGACTTCACTTGATAAAAGTCGACTGAAATATCAAGAAAGCATCACGGTTGCCATTCAAAATCTCAGCAAGTTTGTGGTCAGCGATATGGATGCACAGTACCACGACGCTGATTTGGCTTTGCAGGTTGTTGCCGATGAATACAAACGCCAGACATTGACAGACCGTCCCCCGGATTCAACAATTAACGCCCTCATCAGGCGTCAGTTGCAACTGCATCCAGCGCTTATTTCCATCCGTATAACCGACCGTAACGGGGAAACCATTCTTGGCTACGAAGGGCGCAGTCCACCGCCTGGCAGCAATATCGCTCGTCGTCCCTATTTCATACAACTGCGCCAGAATCCGCATACCAATTTGGTGATCTCGCCACCCCTATTGGGAAAGATAAGCGGCAAATGGGGGATATCCTTTGCGCGGCGCTTGAATGATCATGATGGCGAATTTAACGGCATTATTTTTGCCTTTTTGGACGTGGCGGCAATTCAGACCAAGCTCTCCCAGCTCGTTCCAGGCGAGAAATTTCTGATTTCCGTCAGAGACCAGCAATCCGGTCTGATTGCCCAATTTCCTGATCGACAAACCGGTGACACCGTTGGTAGCATCTCATTTTCGTCAAGTCACCAAAAGGCACTCGTTCAAAATCAAAAGTTTGGAATGTACTCAGAACAAGTTGCCGGTGTTTGGCGACTGTTTGGTCATCTTCAACATGAACAGTACCCTTTTTATGTCAACGTAGGTATGTCGAAGGACGACTACCTCAATAGATGGTACGACGAAGTCAAAATGACTGTATCCATGCTTGCTGCGTTTACGTTGACCACCTGCATCAGCGCATGGCTTCTGGTGAGCACGTTGCGGCGGCGCGAGCGTACCGAGCAAACGCTGCAACAGGAAAGGATGCGTCTTAGTGAGGTCATCTGGAGCGCCAACGTCGGTACTTGGGAATGGCAAATACCGACTGGCAATGTGATACTCAATGCCCGTTGGGCTGAAGTCATTGGTTACGATTTTGCAGAACTTTCCCCTGTCAGTGCAGTGACATGGAGAAAATACATCCACCCTGGGGATATTAGTGTGGTTGAAGGCTTACTGGAGCGTCTCTACCAACGGGAAATGGAGTTTTTTGAATGCGAAATCAGGTTACGTCATAAACTGGGTCATTGGGTATGGGTTCTCGATCGTGGCCGTATCGTCGATTGGGATACGCACGGTAAGCCAGTTCGGATGGTTGGCACAAGTCAGGACATTACCGACCGCAAGAACGCAGACGAACGACAGGTTCATTTAGTGCTGGACGCTGCCCCGGATGGCATGCTGATGGTAGCCGCTGACGGCACAATCCGGTTCGCCAACTGGATAGCCATGGCATCTTTTGGTTACACACGGGACGAACTGTCAAGCATGAATGTCGATGCGCTGGTGCCAGAATCAGTGCGAGACAGGCATCTGTGTCACCGTGAAGCCTACATGAAAGTTCCAAAGGGACGTGCTGTGGCAAACAATAGCAGACTCAACGCGATCAGAAAGGGCGGTGTTGAGTTTCCAGTTGAAATCAGTTGGTGTCCATTTGTACTCAGCGGTGAGTCCTTGGTCATTGCCTCGATCAAGGATATTTCTGAACGTAAAAAAATTGAAGATCAACTGAAAGCAAGCCACGACTTGCTTTATGAGTTGTCTGATCAGGTGCCTGGTGTCCTTTACCAGTTCAAACTGTCGGTCAACGGTGTCTTTTCTGTACCGTTTGCCAGCCGTGGTTTGATTGACATGTTTGGTCTTCAACCAGGACAATTAACAGAGGATGCCACGGCGGTTTTTGAGTCCGTTGTACAAGAAGACCGCGAATCTTTCAAGTCCAGTGTCATGAAATCAGCCCAAACCATGCAAGACTGGACAAACGAGTTTCGCGTTTTGCTTCCAGATGGGTTAATTCGGTGGCGTGAGGGACACTCCCACCCAGTCATGAAGGCCGATGGCAGTATTCTTTGGCATGGATTTATCTGGGATGCCACCGAACGTTTTGAGGCAGCAAGCCAGCTACAGGCCATCAATGACACTCTTGAATCACGCGTACGGCAGCGAACACATGAGCTTGACATTGCGCTCAATACAGCCGAAATCGCTGTGCGAAGTCGAGGTGAATTCCTTGCCAGAATGAGTCATGAAATTCGCACACCACTCAATTCAATGCTTGGCATGGCCTACATGGCCCTCCGTTCCAACTTGGCACCGAAGAATCGCGACTATCTAGAAAGAATTCGGGACTCTGGCGATCACCTGTTAGCCATCATCAATGACATCCTTGACTTTTCCAAAATTGATGTCGGAAAACTTGTTCTTGAGGAGAGTAACTTCGGACTTGACCAGATGCTGCAAAGTGTCATTCAACTGAACGAAAGCAAGGCCAACGACAAAGGTTTGACCCTGATGTTGGATGTAGATGCCAATGTTCCAAGACAGCTCTGCGGCGATGCGCTTCGTCTGCGGCAAATCCTGGTTAACTTTATCGGAAATGCTGTCAAATTTACGAACCACGGTGGCGTAACGGTACGGGTACACCTTCAGGATGAAAAATTCAGCGATAG
>CAIXMC010000371.1 GCA_903920405.1 uncultured beta proteobacterium | reverse complement strand
GCCTCCTGCTGGCTTCGCATGAGCTACACAATATGTAGCTGTCCCCGCACTAGCCACGGCCAGTGCAAGGGTTTTTAGCTTCAAGAATTGCAACATGGATGGCCCTGTTGCACCACCCTCCACAATACCTGTCGACCCGCCAGAACTTGAGCGGGTGACGCTGGTTTCTGCCACCGCCACCATGGTTTTCAAGGCCTGATTCCAGACGGTACGATAGAAATGGTTAAGTGATGAACTGCTTCTCATAATCAATCTCCAAAAGGCACACCAGCAAAGACTTCAGTAAATACATTTTCCTGATGCCTCTCACAAAGACAGGCATCGTTGGAATAGCGTTTTTCCACCACGCACGAAATATTTTGGAACGCTGTGATTGGCCTCCATTTTTCAAGTACGGTGCCTGTAAATTTTGGTCATCAGCGTGAACACTCCATCATAGCAATGGCGTCACGGTATTGTCAAAAACACGACGCTTTGGAATTCTCCCCCTTCGTGACGGGTGCGATTCAAAGTGATGTGAAGCAGCTAAGGATAGGGTCAATAATAAGTTCATCATTGGGCTTGTCAGATTTTGCCGCATACAAGGAGACGAGTTTGACGAATGTGTTCGCCTATTTTTACTATTAAAAAAATAGCTAACTATGCAAGCAGGACGGGCGCTAGAGGCCAATTTGTTATACAAAAAAAACTCACTCAAGTTTGTGCAAATTGACAAAGGAACATTGCCGCATCCACATCACTTTGAATCGCACACCTTCGTTACGCCATCGTGCGTCAACCGCAATTCCTTCTATAAAAAAGGCATATGCCCACCACGACTTGAGAAAAATTACATCAAAAGTGGTCAATACCCAGAATCCCAAAGAAAATAATGTAACATTTGTCACGGATTTCTCAGTTGATCGCTGTGTAACGGGGTCATGGCGACGATGCACCACCAGTAACCCACTCAGGAGCGTTCAACCGAGGGATCCGGGTTCATGTTTTAAATCAACTTTGATTGAAGGAAATTTCATGCAGAGATTATTTTCCATGCGGTTAGGTGCAGCATTGGCTGCCGCACTCGCAGCAACCCTGATGGCGAGCTGCGGAGGCTCGTCATCCACGGGCACAACGGCTCCAATCGTCAAACCGCCCGTGACTGAACCCGACAACAATCCGGTTTATTCTTTGACTGAGAAGCTCGCCGATTGGCCCCATATCACCAGCAGCATCAAAAAAGACACAGCGATGGAAGCCAATATTGCCGCCATCGTCAAAGACATGACTGTCAATGAAAAAGTGGGACAGATGATTCAAGCCGAAATTGGCCGCATCACGCCCGATGAAGTCAAACAGTACTACATCGGCTCGGTGCTTAACGGTGGTGGGACATGGCCCACTACCGCTGACGCCAACAAAAAGCACGCCAGCGCTGCTGATTGGGTCGCACTCGCGGATCAATTATGGGTGGCCTCCATGGCGACCGACTCCAAAGTCAAAATTCCCGTCATGTGGGGTACTGACGCTATTCACGGTCATAACAACGTCTATGGCGCGACTCTCTTTCCGCACAACATCGGACTGGGCGCTGCCAACAATCCTGATCTGATCAAGCGCATCGGCGAAGCAACGGCGACACAAATTGCTGCAACAGGGATCGACTGGACATTTGCACCCACACTGGCTGTTGTCAGAGACGACCGCTGGGGGCGCACTTAC
This sequence comes from uncultured beta proteobacterium, assembly GCA_903920405.1. Taxonomy (GTDB): domain Bacteria; phylum Pseudomonadota; class Gammaproteobacteria; order Burkholderiales; family Burkholderiaceae_C; genus Rhodoferax. Next base: position 2,174 of record CAIXMC010000371.1, on the reverse strand, counting down.
GAGGGCTATTCTGAAAATCCACAGATGGTCAGCGCCTATGCAAGCGCAATGGTCAAGGGTCTGCAAGGTGACTTTGCCCGCACCGACAGCACTATTCCCACCGTGATTGCCACTGCCAAGCATTTTCTTGGCGACGGCGGCACTGATCAAGGCGACGACCAAGGTGTCAACATGTCAAGCGAAATCGACATGATCAATACGCACGGTTGGGGTTATTACTCGGCGTTGGGTGCCGGTGTCCAAACGGTGATGGTTTCTTTCAGTAGCTGGAAAGACGCCGATTACAACATCGACTATGGCAAGATGCATGGCAACAAAAAAATGCTCACCGAAGTGCTGAAAAACAAAATGGGCTTTGATGGTTTGGTCATCAGCGACTGGAATGGTTTCGCTCAATTGGCTGGTTGTTCCAATACAAGCTGCCCCCAGGCCATCAATGCCGGCATTGACATGATCATGGTGCCAGCGGACTGGAAGAAGTTCATCGAGAACACGATCACGCAAGTGAATACGGGTGTCATCCCGATGGCGCGTATTGACGATGCGGTCACACGGGTTCTTCGCGTCAAGATGAGAGCAGGTCTCTTCGCTGCAAAAAAACCGAGCGAGCGTCTGGGTGCGAGCGTCGAAGCGAAACTTCATCAGCGTGCTCTGGCGCGTGAAGCCGTTCAGAAATCTTTGGTTCTCCTGAAAAACAAGGATCAGGTTCTGCCCCTTTATCGCGGTAAAAAAATCCTGGTGGTTGGCAAAAGCGCCGATAGCCTACCCAATCAGACCGGTGGCTGGACGCTGACCTGGCAAGGTTGCGCGGAGACAAGACAGGCCACCTGCAAGGATCTGAATACCAACGCAGACTTTTTGAACGCTGACAGCATTCTTGCCGGCATCAGGGAAGCGGCAGGTGCTGAAAATGTTGTCTTCAAACCCACCGTAGCTGATATTGCCGGTGTCAATCTGGCTGACTACGAGACCGTGATTGCCGTGATTGGCGAAAAACCTTACGCAGAAGGGGATGGCGACATCGACGGTAAGTATGGAACCCTGGAGCACGCACGAAACTACCCAGAAGACTTGGCAGTCCTCAAGGCAGTCAGTGGTCAGAACGCTAAAGTGGTCACTGTGTTCGTGACAGGCAGGCCACTGATGGTGAACAGTGAACTCAATCGTTCGGACGCATTTGTTGTTGCCTGGTTGCCGGGTACCGAAGGCAAAGGTATCGCCGATGTACTGTTCCGCAATGCTGAGGGGGCGATCAATGCTCCCATCACCGGCAAGCTGTCTTACTCATGGCCCAAGTCTGCGTGCCAGGTGCTGCTGAATGTTGGCAGCAACGGCTACGACCCCCTGTTTGCGTACGGATTTGGCCTGGAGTTCAAGGACAACGTGGCATGGGTTGCACTCGATGAAACCACACGCAACTATGGTTGTGGTGAAACGCCCCCTCCCACCAACATCGCAAAAGATGAACTCATACTGTTCAGTATGGCCGGCCAACCCTCTGCATTGTTCCCACTCTCCATCGTAGAGGCAGCCAATTGGGGGGATCCTAAATTGATCGGCGCAAACGAATCCCTATCCATTACCAATTTGACGGTCACGACTTCGCAGTTTGTTTTAGGTGGCGTGTCAGAAACTGCAAAGAAGGTGACTTGGAGTGGCAAGGGGCTTGGTACTGATGAGGCACAGTTCTACGCCAAGAACGACGGCGTTGCTGATCTGTATGGCTACATCAATGCCGACAGTGCTTTGGTGTTTGACACTGTCGTCCATCAAAAACCGGTTGGGGCTGTCACCGTTCGCTTAGCCAACGAATGGCCGGATCGCGCCGAGGTACCAGGTACGGCCTTATTCAATCATCTGGCGCTTGAAACCCCAACCAGAGTCAAAGTGCCGCTGTCATGCTTCGACATCTTTGAAAAATTTAAGTTTACGGAAGTAAAAGTGCCGTTCTTGCTGACGACCACTAACGCGTTCGTTGCCTCATTTGCCAACATCCGCTGGATACCCAATGCAGGAAAAGACGCCGATGCACTGAAGTGTGCCGACCTTAAATAGGACATGCAACCTCTGGAAGGTGCATTGCACAGGGTGAATTTGTTCTACAGCCAGTTCCGTCATTCCCGCGAAGGCGGGAATCCAGAATGCACTAGATTCCCGCCTTCGCGGGAATGACG
>CAIXMC010000370.1 GCA_903920405.1 uncultured beta proteobacterium | reverse complement strand
CTGTGTTGGATGGATATGCCGAGAATAACTCCACATCACTTTGAAACGCACCCGTCCTAACCATCATAGTATCCATTTCAGATCATTAGTTTATTGTTTTTATTTAACTTTTTCTTAAGGTAGTGCCATTGGGGGTTAGGGGGGATTTGGATTTTTAGTTTATCGTTCCCACGCTCCTGCGTGGGAACGTGGTTAGTTTGGATATAGAGCGTGTGGTGAGACTACGTTCCCACGCAGGAGCGTGGGAACGATAAAACGATAAAAAATCGCACCCGGGTCTAACAGATTCATTTCCATCGCACCGGTTCGACATCCACTTGCAATGAACCATCCCCCACCATCAAAACACCCTGTTGTGTTGTGATATTGAGGTTCATGCTGCGTTGCGCCAAAGGCAAGAGCGCTTGTGTGGTTTGGTGTGGAATGTTCCAAACATCCAGATGGTGAAACCTGGTCAATTTGCCATGAATGCCACGCCACCATACGTCAGCACTTGAACCAAAGCAGTAAAGTGCCACGGTATCGGCTTTGCTGCACGCTTTGCCCAGAGGCTTTTCGTCGGGTTGGCCGACTTCAATCCACAATCGCACCCTGCCTGTGAAGTCACGCAACCACACGTCGGGTTCGTCAGGGTTTGACAATCCCGCCCCGAAAGCCAGTGTGCCATCACCCGCACAATCCGTTTGCAATTGATGGGCATGCAAAGCCAGGGCGCACAGTCTGATCATCATGCGATCGTCGGTTTCGCTGGGGTGACGCGCCAGTGTGAAATCGTGGTTGGCGTAGTAGGCGTGGTCAATATCCGCAATGGCCAGGCTGGCTTTGAAAATGGTCGATTTGGTGGCCATGCCGGCTAGACCTGGAATTAAACCCGTCGTGCCAGTTCGGCGGCCAGTCCCACATAAGTTGCCGGCGTAAGTGCCAGCAGGCGCTGTTTTTCGGCCTCTGGCAAAGCCAATTTTGAAATAAATTCTTGCATTAACTCGCGCGTCATGGCATGGCCACGGGTCAATTGCTTGAGTTGTTCATAGGAATGGGGCACGCCATAACGACGCATCACCGTTTGTATAGGTTCAGCCAGAACTTCCCATGAAGCATCAAGGTCAGCGGCGATGGCCTCTTCATTGAGCTTGAGTTTGTCCAAGCCAGTACCCAGCGATTGGTACGCCAATATCGCATAACCCAGTGCCACACCCATGTTGCGCAAAATCGTGCTGTCGGTCAAATCACGCTGCCAGCGAGAAATAGGCAGTGTTTGTGACAAATGCCGCAGCATGGCGTTGGACAACCCCAGGTTACCTTCGGCATTTTCAAAATCAATGGGATTGACCTTGTGCGGCATGGTGCTAGAACCCACTTCACCGTTCTGCAGTTCTTGTTTAAAGTAGCCCAAAGACACATAACCCCAGACATCACGGGCAAGGTCAATCAAAATGGTATTGGTGCGCGCAACAGCATCAAAAAGCTCGGCCATGTAATCGTGCGGTTCAATCTGAATGCTGTAGGGCTGAAAGGCCAGTCCCAAACCCAAAGGCTCAGGCGTTTCAATCACTTTTCGGCTAAAAGCCTCCCAATCAAAGTCAGGCCAGGCCGCCAGATGTGCGTTGTAGTTGCCCACGGCCCCGTTCATTTTGGCCTTCAATGCCACGTTGGCCATTTTGTCTTGTGCTGCCAGTAGTCGAACCACCACATTGCCCATTTCCTTGCCCACCGTGGTAGGACTGGCCGTTTGACCGTGTGTTCTGCTGAGCATGGGTACAGCGGCAAAGGCATGTGCCATGTCACGCAGTTGGGCAATAACGGTATCGATCGTTGGCAGCAGCACCCCGTGAAGGGCACTTTTGAGCTGCAAGGCATGGCTGGTGTTGTTGATGTCTTCGCTCGTACATGCAAAGTGAACAAACTCTTGAACAGCGAGCAGCTCAGGGCGAGCCTCAAATTTGGACTTCAGCCAGTATTCAACCGCCTTGACATCGTGGTTGGTTGTTTTTTCAATGTCCTTGATGGCTTTGCCGTCGGGTTCAGCAAACTTTTTAACCAGGCCCAAGAGGTAGGTGCGGGCACCCGGCGACAAGGGTTTGAATTCTTTGAACCCACAATCGCTCAAGGCAATAAACCAGGCTACTTCGACTTGAACACGTCGATGCATGTAGCCTAGTTCGCTCATGATGGGGCGAATTTTGCTGAGTTTGGAGAAATAACGACCGTCAAGCGGTGAGAGGGCACAAATGGAAGAATGAGTCATGCCGCGAATTGTAGGGTGGTCATCATGGACGGTTGACGGCACTGGTTCAGTTGAACGCGCCCGAGTGGGCTACAGGCGGCGCGTCTGGATAGGCGTGACGACGCTGCAGGCTACTGCGCAAGGAGGAACAACACCCCCAGACGCATCGCCAGTAGCTCAATCGGGTGCATAGCGCTCTCACCCAAGGGGTGAACTCCATCGAAGTAATAAATATCAATTTTTATAACGATTTAGTGAAGATAACAAGCGGTCATCTGAGGAATCCAGGATAATCCGGTGAGACAGTCAATCGCACACATCAGAAAAACAATACCATGAATTGCCTGACCCAAGCCTGGACTTTGTACGAGCCTGAATTGCACCGCTGGGCCAGACACCGGCTGGGCAATCCCACCGACGCGCAAGATTTATTGCAGGATGTATTCCTTTTGGCGTTGCGCCAAGGTGAGCGATTTTGCACGGTGCAAAACGCTCGCGCCTGGCTTTTTGCAGTGGCACGCAATGCGTTGGCTGATCGCTTGCGTGTAGCCTGTACAACGGTCGATTTGCCCGAAGACCTGGCCAGCTTTGTGGATGAAACAGATGCCGTGGAGACGTTGGCGGCATGTCTGCCCAGGGTTTTGTCAGAGCTTGCCTCCGAGGACAGAGAGGCCATCACCCTGTGCGACCTCGAGGGCATGGCGCAGGCGGACTATGCCAAAGCCAAAGGCATCACATTAAGCGCTGCCAAGTCGCGCCTTCAACGTGCCCGCGTGCGCATGAAGCAGCATCTAACCGTAGTCTGTCGGGTTCAATGGGACGATTCGGGTCGTGTGCTGGACTTTGTGCCACGATCACTCGCCTAATTTGCTCTTATTTACATAGCTACCAACGATTGATGGGCAAGGGCTAGAGGCCTATTTCATGATGCAAAACAAAAATTTTTTTCAAGTTGATGTGCATCTTTTGGGTGTTGGGTACGTCTTCACAGGTATGAACACTTCACCACAAAAACCCTGGCATCTTCGCCAACCCATCGTCTTTTTGATACTGGCTGCCCTCATCTGGCTGAGTGTGTACCAACTGCTCACGCCTGCGGCTGAAGCACTGGTCGCCAGTCTGCCGGTGGACAGGGTCAGTCATTTGGGCGGCGCATTGCAATTCTTTTTCTACGACACGCCCAAAGTATTGATGTTGCTCACTGGTGTTGTGTTTGTGATGGGCATGGTCAACAGCTACTTCACGCCCGAACGCACCCGCGCCTTGCTCGCCGGTCGCACAGAAGGCATCGCCAATGTGATGGCTGCCACTCTGGGCATCGTGACGCCGTTTTGCTCGTGTTCAGCAGTTCCCTTGTTTATTGGTTTTGTGCAGGCGGGTGTACCGTTGGGCGTGACTTTTTCATTTTTGATTTCTGCGCCCATGGTGAACGAAGTTGCCCTCACCCTGCTGTTTGGCCTGTTTGGCTGGAAGGTGGCGATGCTGTACCTGGGTCTGGGTTTGAGCGTGGCCATCGTGGCGGGATGGATCATTGGCCGATTGAAGATGGACTCTTATCTGGAAGACTGGGTGCGCGACATGCCAAAAATGTCAGCTAAGTTGGATGATGCGGAGGCCACCTTGGCCGATCGCATTCAAGGTGGTTTGGCCGCAGTGCGAAGCATTGTGGGCAAGGTCTGGCCTTACATTTTGGCCGGTATTGCCCTGGGCGCTTTAATTCATGGCTATGTGCCCGAAGACTTTATGGCCAGCTTCATGGGCAAGGATGCCTGGTGGTCGGTCCCCCTGGCCGTCTTGATAGGTGTGCCCATGTACACCAACGCTGCAGGCATCATCCCCATTGTGCAAGCGCTGTTGGCCAAAGGTGCGGCACTGGGAACGGTACTGGCGTTCATGATGAGCGTGATTGCCTTATCGTTGCCCGAAATGATTATTTTGCGCAAGGTACTCAAGGTGCGCCTGATTGCCACATTTGTCGCTGTGGTGGCCAGTGGCATTTTGCTGGTTGGGTTTGTATTTAACGCGGTGCTGTAAACGGGTTACTTTTTCATAAATTATCATGAATATCAAGGTATTGGGCACGGGTTGTGCCCACTGCAAAAATACCGTTGCTGATGAAGGATATGGTCCAATAAGTTCCGCATTTGGCTCGTCAGAGTGGCAGATTTACGAGCCATCATGGGCTATGGGGTGATGAGTGGGTGCGATTCAAAGTGATGTGGGCATTGCACCGACTTAAGCGGCTGGAAGCCACTTCTACGAGCTACAGAGAAATCCACATCACTTTGAATCACACCCGTCATGGCATCGAAGTTACATCAAATCATGATACAGTTAAGTAAATGATTTTTTAAGGAGTATGAAAATGACAGTGCAACGTTATGTTTTTGTGATTGCCGGACTTTTTATCATGGTATCTCTGGCGCTTGGTGTTGAAGGAAGTCCCATTTTTATCAGCAAATGGATGCTGTCCTTTACTGCATTTGTGGGATTGAACCTGTTTCAGTCAGGCTTTACCAATTTTTGTCCCTTGGCCATAATTTTGAAAAAACTCGGCATTCCAGAAAACAAATTGCTTAACTCATAAGTAATGTCGCATGTTAGTTCCTAAAGTTTCGGCGTTCAAAAATTTGAAATAAATAAATGATTTATAATGACAAAATGGCTATTTTAACTGGTAAATCATGCCCGTATCGGGAGGTGGCTACGAACAATGCTACAACGCCCAAGCTGTGGTGG
>CAIXMC010000369.1 GCA_903920405.1 uncultured beta proteobacterium | reverse complement strand
TTATGAAGGTCACGGCATTACCATCAGTTCCAAAGGCGTGGAAGAAGTCACTGCTGCCAAAGCCATTCCTGTGGCGGGCTGGGTATTGGGCGTTGTCCTGCCAACGGATGAAGCCTTTGCGCCCGTGAAGGCCATGCAGCGCAACATGCTGCTGTCCATGGTATTGCTGACCTTGCTGGCAAGCCCACTGACCTGGTGGATGGTTTCGTTCATCTTGAAGCATCAGTTGTCACCCATGCTGTCTGCAACGCGGCAACTGGCAACCCAGGCTGACTCACATCAAACGCCGCAACCTTTGCCTATTGTTCGTGAAGATGAAATTGGAGAGTTGATTCACAGCTTCAACCACTTGTTGATGGTTTTAAGCCAGCGCGAGACCGAACTGATCGCGGCCAAGACAAGCGCCGATGTTGCCAACCTCACCAAGAGTCGCTTTTTGGCCACCATGTCGCATGAAATTCGCACCCCCATGAACGGCATTCTGGGCATGGCGCAGCTTTTGTTGATGCCCCATTTGACAGACAACGAGCGTCGTGAGTACGTCAGAACCATTTATTCATCGGGGCAGACCCTGCTGACTTTGCTCAACGACATTCTTGACCTCTCGAAAATCGAGGCTGGAAAATTGCAGCTTGACAGCATCATTTTTGAGCCGTATTCTCTGATTCGGGAAACACGCGAGCTGTTTTCTGGTGCCGCAGAAGCTAAAAGTCTCCAACTCGAATGCCAATGGATGTGCCCACCTCATCGCCGTTATCAGGCAGACTCGCACCGTGTGCGACAAATGCTCTCGAACCTCATTGGCAACGCCATTAAGTTCACCCAGTCTGGCAGCATTCGTATTGAAGGAACAGAGCTGGAACGCGAAGGCGAATCTGCCCTGCTGGAGTTTTCGGTCAGCGATACAGGCATGGGCATACCAGCCGACAAAATGGATTTGCTTTTTCAACCGTTCTCACAGACGGACAGTTCCATCACGCGCGAGTTTGGAGGCTCTGGGCTGGGGCTGTCCATTGTGCGAACGTTGTCCCAACTCATGGGTGGTGATGTGGGTGTTGAAAGCGTCGCTGGCCAAGGCTCCAGATTCTGGTTTCGCGTGCGTGCCCAAGCTGTCACCCAGGAAGAGAGCCGCAAGTCTGAACGCTGTGTGCCAGTCAACGTGACTGAACCTGTGCAGTTGGGTGGACAGGTGTTAGTGGTGGAAGACAACGCCCTCAATTGCAGCGTGATTGAGTCATTTCTGACCATGTTGGGAATGACGGTGACGCTGGCTTACAACGGTCAGCAGGCACTCGATGCCATCACAAAGGGTGATCGGCCTGACCTGATCCTGATGGATATCCACATGCCCGTCATGGATGGCTACATGGCCACCCAACACATACGCCAGTGGGAAACCCACAACAACAGCCCCCGCTTGCCCATCATTGCCCTGACAGCCGATGCGTATGAGGAAGACCACCAACATTGCCTGTCGGTCGGCATGGACGATTTTCTAACCAAGCCCATCGCACTCGAAGCCCTGAAATCGACTTTAAGCAAATGGCTGGCCATGCCCGGGTAAAGGCCGTAAGGATATGGTCAGTAATAAGTTCCCCATTTGGCCGTTAGAGTTAAAGATGCAATGCTATAGACTTTCAGATAAATAGTTTCCAAGTAGTCTAAAGTAACGTGCTGATGTTAAAGACATTTTCTATAAAAAAGTGGAAGTTATTTATCTGAAAGTCTATAGGCGCAAATCGCGCAGTGTGGCCTAGGTGCGTTTCAAAGTGATGTGGTGCAATACAAAAATCAAATCCCCCCTTTGAAAAAAGGGGGGGTTAGGGGGGATTTGGATGTCGCACCCAAGCCACATCACTTTGAATCGCACCCCCATCATCACGACCCTTCATTCCCCGAATGCATTTACGGTAAAGTCCACATCTTTTGATTTTTCCAGGACACGCGCCCATGACAACGGCAGACGAGATTCTTCATCTCCAAAACAACGGTTTGTATTCTTCAGCCCACGAGCATGACGCTTGTGGGGCAGGTTTTGTTGCACATATCAAAGGCATCAAATCGCATGACATTGTTTTGAATGCGCTCAAAATCCTTCAGAACTTGGACCACAGGGGAGCAGTGGGCGCTGACAAGTTGATGGGCGATGGTGCGGGCATTTTGATTCAGTTGCCCGATGTTTTGTACCGCGAAGAAATGGCAGCACAAGGTGTCACACTGCCGCCACCGGGTGAATATGGCGTGGGCATGGTGTTTTTGCCCAAGGAACACGCCTCGCGTCTGGCTTGCGAGCAAGCACTTGAGCGTGCCATCCGAACACAAGGGCAGGTACTCCTGGGCTGGCGCGATGTGCCGGTCAATCGAGAGATGCCCATGTCTCCTGAAGTACGAAAAAAAGAACCTGTTTTGCGCCAGGTGTTCATAGGCCGTGGCCATGATGTGCTGGTGCAAGATGCACTGGAGCGCAAACTCTATGTGATTCGCAAAACCACAAGCGCCCACATTCAAGACCTCAAGCTCAAGCACAGTAAGGAATACTATGTGCCCAGCATGTCCAGCCGAACCGTGGTCTATAAGGGATTACTTCTTGCCGACCAGGTGGGTGTTTATTACATGGATTTGCAAGACCCCCGCTGCGTGTCTGCCCTGGGGCTGGTGCATCAACGATTTTCCACCAACACGTTTCCCGAATGGCCGCTGGCGCACCCTTACCGCTATGTGGCGCATAACGGGGAAATCAACACCGTCAAAGGCAATTACAACTGGATGAAAGCGCGTGAAGGCGTGATGTCATCCCCCGTGCTGGGCGCAGATTTGCACAAGCTCTACCCCATCAGTATGCCCACTCAGTCCGACACGGCTATTTTTGACAACTGCCTGGAGCTATTGACCATGGCAGGTTACCCCATCAGCCAGGCGATCATGATGATGATCCCCGAGCCGTGGGAGCAAAACACCGGCATGGACGAACGTCGCCGTGCGTTTTATGAGTACCACGCCGCCATGCTCGAACCTTGGGACGGCCCTGCCAGCATTGTGTTTACCGATGGCCGCCAGATTGGCGCTACGCTCGACCGCAACGGCCTGCGCCCGTCACGCTACTGCATCACCGATGATGATTTGGTTGTGTTGGCCTCTGAATCGGGCGTATTGCCATTTCCTGAAAACAAAATCGTTTGTAAATGGCGATTGCAACCCGGCAAAATGTTCATGATTGACCTGGAACAGGGTCGCATGGTTGAAAACGACGAGATCAAGTCCATCCTTTCCAACAGCAAGCCCTACAAGCAGTGGATTGAAAACCTGCGCATTCGTTTAAGCGATTTGCCCGTGAGCAACGAACTCGCGCCAGAACCAGCAGACACCCTACTGGATCGTCAGCAGGCTTTTGGAGTCACCCAGGAAGACCTTAAATTTTTGATGATTCCCATGGCCACCCATGGCGAAGAAGCGGTGGGTTCGATGGGCAACGACAGCCCTTTGGCGGTGTTGTCAGACAAAAACAAACCGTTGTACAACTATTTCAAACAGTTGTTTGCCCAGGTCACCAACCCTCCTATTGACCCCATTCGTGAAGCCATCGTGATGAGTCTGGTGTCTTTCGTTGGCCCCAAACCCAATCTGCTGGACATCAACCAGGTCAATCCACCCTTGCGTCTTGAGTTGAACCAGCCGATTCTGAACTGTGCCGACATGGCCAAACTGCGCGACATAGCCAGGCACACCCATGGCAAATTTCGCAGTTGTGTCATTGACATCACTTACCCATTGGCTTGGGGGCACGAAGGCGTGGAAGCCAAGCTGGCTTCCCTGTGCGCGCAGGCGGTTGATGCCATTGAGGGCGGCCATAACATTTTGATCATCAGCGACCGTGCCTTGAATGCCACGCAGGTGGCTATTCCTGCTCTCCTGGCACTGTCTGCCATTCACCAGCACTTAGTGCGTGAGGGCTTGCGCACATCGGCAGGTTTGGTGGTTGAAACCGGCACGGCGCGTGAAGTACATCATTTTGGCGTGCTGGCGGGGTATGGCGCCGAGGCCATTCACCCCTATTTGGCCATGCAAACTCTGACGGGCATCTGCCAAGACTTGCCCGGTGCGCCTGACGCTGACAAAGCCATTGGCAACTACATCAAGGCTGTGGGCAAAGGCTTGTCCAAGATCATGTCCAAAATGGGCGTGTCCACCTACATGAGCTACTGTGGCGCGCAATTGTTTGAAGCCATTGGCTTATCTTCTGATTTGATTGAAAAATACTTTACCGGCACGCCCAGCCGCGTGGAAGGCATTGGCGTGTTTGAAATTGCAAAAGAGGCTATTCGCATGCACCGATGTGCTTATGGTTCAGACCCCGTGCTGGCCAATCGGCTCGATACCGGCGGCGAATACGCCTGGCGCACGAGAGGCGATGAGCATTTATGGACACCTGATGCCATTGCCAAACTGCAACACAGCACCCGTGCCAACAACTGGAATACTTACCAGGAATATGCCCACATCATCAACGACCAAAGCCAACGCCAGATGACACTGCGCGGTCTGTTCGAGTTCAAATGTGATCCGGCCAAGGCTATTGCACTAGACAATGTCGAGTCTGCCAAGGAAATCGTCAAACGCTTTGCCACGGGGGCCATGTCCCTGGGATCGATCTCCACTGAAGCGCACGCCACATTAGCCGTTGCCATGAACCGCATCGGTGGCAAAAGCAACACCGGCGAGGGCGGTGAAGACTCGGCACGTTACCGCAACGAGCGCAAAGGCATTGCCATTAAGCTGGGCGATACCTTGAAAAGCGTGATTGGCAGCGATGTGGTTGAGGTTGATATGCCACTTCAAGACGGCGACAGCCTGCGATCACGCATCAAGCAGGTGGCCTCAGGCCGCTTTGGTGTAACGGCTGAATACCTGACCAGCGCCGACCAGATTCAAATCAAAATGGCGCAAGGGGCCAAGCCCGGCGAAGGCGGCCAACTGCCTGGCGGAAAAGTGTCGGACTATATTGGCCGACTGCGCCACTCGGTGCCCGGTGTCGGGCTGATTTCGCCTCCCCCTCACCACGACATTTATTCGATTGAAGACCTGGCGCAACTCATTCATGACCTGAAAAGCGTTGCACCCAAGGCCAGTATCAGCGTCAAACTGGTGTCTGAAATTGGCGTGGGCACTATTGCTGCTGGCGTTGCCAAGTGCAAGGCTGACCATCTGGTGATTTCCGGCCACGACGGCGGCACAGGGGCATCACCCTGGTCATCCATCAAACACGCGGGTAGCCCCTGGGAAATTGGCCTAGCCGAAACCCAGCAAACCCTGGTGCTCAACCGTCTGCGCAGCCGTATTCGCGTGCAAGTGGATGGCCAAATGAAAACAGGCCGCGACGTGGTCATGGGTGCGCTACTAGGAGCAGATGAATTTGGGTTTGCCACAGCACCTTTGGTGGTGGAAGGCTGCATCATGATGCGCAAATGCCACTTAAACACCTGCCCGGTTGGCGTGGCCACGCAAGACCCCGTGTTACGCCAAAAATTCTCAGGCAAGCCTGAGCATCTGGTGAACTACTTTTTCTTTATTGCCGAAGAAGTTCGCCACATCATGGCGCAATTGGGGATCGCCAAATTTGATGACCTGATTGGACGATCTGACCTGATCGACATGCGCCCAGGCCTGACCCACTGGAAAGCACGTGGTCTGGACTTTGGCCGACTGCTTGCACAACCCAACGTCCCTGCCGATGTGCCGCGTTACCACACCGAAACTCAAGATCATGGACTTGAAAAATCACTTGACAAATTACTGATAGCCAGAAGCCGCCGTGCCATCGATTCTGGCGAAAAAGTCAAAATCATGGAAACCGTGCGCAACGTCAACCGCTCGGTGGGGGCCATGCTCTCGGGCGCGCTCACGCAAGTTCACCCCGAAGGTTTGCCTGATGACACCATACGAATTCAACTCGAAGGCACCGGTGGACAATCTTTTGGCGCATTTCTGGCGCGTGGCATCACGCTGTATTTGATTGGAGATGCCAACGATTACACCGGCAAGGGCCTGTCAGGCGGTCGTGTTGTGGTGCGCCCCAGCATTGATTTTCGGGGCGAGGCCACCCAAAACATCATCGTCGGCAACACCGTGATGTTTGGCGCAACGAGTGGCGAAGCCTTTTTTAGCGGCGTAGCCGGCGAGCGTTTTGCTGTGCGACTGTCAGGTGCTACCACCGTAGTCGAAGGCACGGGTGACCACGGCTGCGAATACATGACCGGCGGTACTGTTGCCGTCTTGGGAAAAACCGGACGCAACTTCGCTGCGGGCATGAGCGGCGGCGTGGCCTACGTCTATGATGAAGACGGCCAATTTGCCCAACGCTGCAACACAGCCATGGTCACACTGCACAAGGTTTTGACCACGGCCGAACAAAAAGAAGTACTTGAGGTCGAATTGTGGCATCGCGGTTTAAGTGACGAAGAGCAACTTAAACAAATGCTCTCAGACCACAACCGCTGGACAGGCAGCAAACGTGCCCGCGAATTATTGGACAAATGGGAAACTTCACTCCAAAAATTTGTCAAGGTTTTTCCCAACGAATACCGCCGTGCGCTGGGGGAAATTTATGCAAGAAAAGTGGCTGTAACCCAAGCTGGGCGTGCGTAGTGTGCTATTAAAAACAAAGCAATGTACTTTTGGAAGCGAAGGCATCTTGCCCGCGTTATCCTAAGGATGTGGTCAGTAATAAGTTCCACATTTGGCCGTCAGATTTCTATGTGACACACCAACACCAAGGAAACAAAAATGGGAAAAACAACAGGATTCATGGAAATTGAACGCATCGAAGAGGGCTACACCCCCGTCCTTGATCGCTTAAAACATTACCAGGAATTTGTCATTGGATTGGACGATGCACAGGCCAAACAACAGGCTGCCCGCTGCATGGACTGTGGCATCCCGTTTTGCACCAACGGCTGTCCGGTCAATAACATCATTCCAGACTTTAACGATCTGGTCTATCGCAGCGACTGGAAAAACGCCATCGACGTACTGCACAGTACCAACAATTTCCCAGAATTCACAGGCCGCATCTGCCCCGCCCCTTGCGAAGCCGCCTGCACACTGAACATCAACCAATTGCCAGTAGGCATCAAGTCCATCGAACATGCCATCATTGACCACGCCTGGGAGCAAGGCTGGGTCACGCCCCAACCGCCCCAACACAAAACCGGCAAACGGGTGGCCATTGTGGGTGCAGGCCCTGCCGGCATGGCCGCCGCCCAACAACTGGCTCGCGCAGGGCATGACGTCACCCTGTACGAGAAAAACGACCGCGCAGGTGGTCTGTTGCGCTATGGCATTCCCGATTTCAAACTCGACAAATCCCACATTGACCGCAGAATAGAACAACTCAAGGCCGAAGGTGTCACGGTTCGCACCGGCATCCTGGTCGGCACTCTGCAAAAGGGATGTAAAGTGACCAACTGGTCTAAAGAGACGATTTCACCTGTCTTTTTGCAACAAGACTATGACGCAGTGTTGCTCACCGGTGGCGCAGAGCAGTCGAGAGACCTGAGCGTGCCAGGCCGCAATCTGGAAGGCATTCACTTTGCCATGGAATTTTTGCCCCAGCAAAACAAGGTCAATGCCGGCGACAAACTCAAAGGCCAGTTGCGAGCCGACGGCAAACACGTCATTGTCATTGGCGGCGGCGACACGGGTTCAGACTGCGTCGGCACCAGCAACCGTCAGGGAGCTGCGAGCGTCACCCAATTTGAAGTCATGCCCCAACCCCCCATCGAAGAAAACCGCCCCCTCACCTGGCCCGATTGGCCTTTGAAACTGCGCACCAGTTCCAGTCACGATGAAGGCTGTGTGCGCGAATTCGCCATTTCCACACAGGAATTTATCGGCGAAAAAGGCCGTTTGACGGGGTTGAAAACCGTTCGTGTGGTGTTCAAGGACGGCAAGATGCAAGAAGTTGCAGGCACCGAGAAACTCTACCCCGCTGATATGGTTTTGCTGGCGATGGGCTTTGTGAATCCAGTTGCATCTGTCCTGGATGGATTTGGAGTAGTGAAAGATTCAAGATGCAATGCGCTGGCCAGTACGGATGCTGTTGGGGGTTATGCGACCAATGTGCCCAAAGTATTTGCAGCGGGAGATATGCGCAGGGGTCAAAGTCTGGTGGTCTGGGCGATTCGCGAGGGGCGACAGTCGGCACGGGCGGTGGATGCGTTTTTAATGGGGGGAAGTGAATTGCCGCGGTGAGGGGTGCAACACCATGGAATTTGGTTTTTGTATTGCACCACATCACTTTGAAACGCACTCGATGGCATCGTTCTCTCATCTCACCGCATGCTGGAACTGGATGACCAACTTTCACGGCTGAAAGCATTACACACCCGGTTATAACGGTCACATGTTGGCAATGGCCATGTAATTTCTTTTCATTTGAAGGTCTTCTGCTGAGTCGGTGAAACTCATGGCAATGAATTGGAAATTGTCTTGCAAGGCCATAAATGCGTCGACCACGTCTGGATCAAAATGCCGTCCACTGGCTTGGACAATGATATTGACGGCCTCTGCATGGGACATAGGCTCTTTGTAGGTGCGCCGATTGATCAGTGCGTCATACACATCAGCCAAGGCCATCAGGCGCGCCGAGATCGGGATTTGATCGCCCTTAATGCCCTGTGGGTAGCCGGTACCATCCCATTTTTCCTGGTGAGAATAAGCGATCTCCTTGGCAATTTTCAAAAACGCCACTTCGCATCCCAGCATGTGTTCTGCGTGCGCTATCGCATCGCGCCCCAAGGTGGTGTGGGTTTTCATGATCTCAAACTCTTCGTGTGTGAGTTTGCCGGGTTTGAGCAAAATGCGATCAGGAATCCCTACCTTGCCAATATCATGCAATGGTACTGATTTGAACAACAAACCTATTGTCTGCGCACTTAAAAATTCTGAAAATCGTGGGTGTGTTGCGAGCTTCCATGCCAGCGCCTTGACATAGCGCTGGGTGCGCTGAATGTGATTTCCAGTGTCGGAGTCGCGGGTTTCGGCCAGCGAGGCCATGGCCAAAATGGTAACGTCTTCAATGGCACTCACTTCGCGGGTGTGCTCGGTCACTTCATGCGCCAAAAA
Source organism: uncultured beta proteobacterium (assembly GCA_903920405.1). GTDB lineage: Bacteria > Pseudomonadota > Gammaproteobacteria > Burkholderiales > Burkholderiaceae_C > Rhodoferax. Next base: position 2,842 of record CAIXMC010000369.1, on the reverse strand, counting down.
GGAATTTTGATCTCGCAAGAAATCAGTTGCTGCCTTGAGTGCGAGTTGGGTGCGCAAACGTGCCAACACAATGGCAGGGCTGATGGGCTTGGTGATGTAATCGACCGCCCCCAATTCCAACCCAAACTTCTCGTCGTCTTCGGCAGATTTGGCAGTTAAAAAAATAACAGGAATATCATGCGTGTGGACATTGGCTTTGAGTTGGCGACAGACCTCATAGCCATCCATTGTCGGCATCAAAATGTCCAGCAATATCAAATCAGGGGAGTCAAAGGCATTGGCTATCTCCAGCCCCTGCAAACCACTGCTGGCAAGCTGGACGTGGTAACTATCTGACAAAATGCTTTGCATTAAATACAGGTAGCTTTCGGTGTCGTCAATCACCAAAATGGTGGACTTTTCAGGTGCATGCACACTGTTGACTTCCGGTGTCATGGCAGTCATGGGGGTATTGGTCATGTCATGAATTTTTGCTGTTAGGTGTTAGATGTTATAGACTTTCAGATAAATAGTTTCCAAGTAGGCTCAATCAACCTGCTGATCTTAAATACATTTTTTCGTTCAAAATGGAAGTTATTTATCTGAAAGTCTATAGGTGCATTCAGACTGGCTTTGGCGCATTGACAAAAGAGACGATGATACGTGCCATGACATCACCTTCATGGCCTAAGGGATGTCCCACTTATTGTTGCTCCAAAAACACATCGCAACTGATTGATTTTTTGACAAGTCGCCATGATTTTTGGGAGTAATAATAAGTGGTGCATACCTAATGCCAGGCTGTGCATGCTCAATGTGTAAAGCGCTTCGTCCAGAACAGATCGGCGTTTGTTCAACAAATAAGCGCTGTAATCTTCAACAAACTCGGGATTCGCCTGGACACAAAGCACACGGTCTTGAAGTGCAAAAGCTGCCACCGGGTAAAAATCGCTGGTGGCCAATCGTCGTGCTCCCGCAGGCAGATCAAACACCTGATCCTGATGACTGGCCAACAGGGCTATTTGGGTACGTCCAGGTGACATATCGGTTGCCAGCCACTGGTATTGCAAGCGCCCCACACCCCAACCCTGCGGCGCCCTGCCCACACGTGCCCCCAAACACATGGCCACCAATTGGTGACCAAAGCACACGCCGATGATTTTTTTTGGAGTGTGCAACAGTTGCAAGACAGTATGGCGCAGCTTGCGTATCCAAGGCTCTTCAGAAAAGGAATCCGCACGGCTGCCAGTAAGAAGCACAGCATCAAAATCGTCAAAAGAATCGGGATATTGGCCATGAAATGTGTTGAAAATATCAAACTGCCCTGTGGCACCTGCATGGCGCAGCAGGCGATCAAACATGGCACCATAGCCAATATACGTTGGAGCAATATCAGGGTCAATGTCGTCGTTTTCAAGAATGCAGAGTTTCATGGTGCATCGCCAGAGTGATTGGAATGGGGCTTGTGTTCACGATGAGGTCTGTGATGTGACGGTTTGGCAGGGGATGTGACTTTTTTGCCGATGCAAGATTCAGTCCCCAAAATCAGACGGTTGATGTTGGGGGCATGACGGTACAGCAAAAAAAGTGCCATCACAGCAATGCCAAGCGTCACGCTCTTGTTCCTGATCCACAACTCTCCATCCCCCAACACATAAACCATCGGTGCCAACACGGCAGAACAGACAGCGGCCAGAGACGAATAACGAAACACCAACGCCATGACCACCCAAATCAGTACCGCTGCCACACCTAGCCATACGCTCGTGCCCAACAAAACCCCCAAGGCTGTCGCCACCCCTTTTCCACCAGCAAACCGAAAAAAAACGGGATAGACATGTCCCAAAAATACCGCCAACCCCACCAGTGCCACCGTGCCATCACCCAAGCCATAAGACGGCCCCAGCCACTTAACCAGTTCCACCGGCAACCAACCCTTGGTGACATCCAGTGCCAGCGTGAGAACGGCAGCAGCCTTGGAGCCTGTTCGCAACACATTGGTTGCCCCTGGGTTTTGGCTGCCAAAGGTGCGAGGATCACTCAAGCCCATCCAGCGACTGACCATCACTGCAAACGACAAAGAACCTACCAAATAAGCAAAAAACGTGACGATAACAGGCAGAAAAATAGACATGGAATACAGATATAAAAAAAATACGGGGATGACAGGCAGCGCAGAACCAGGCCAAATAACGTCACTCGGCAAGATTTTGGGCGTTGTCAACACAAACTCTGTTGCGACCACTTGCCTTGGCAGCATAAAGTGCTCGATCGGCCAACTCCAGCAAGGCTTTGGGCGTGAGCGCATGGGCAGGATCACTCACGGCAACTCCGGCGCTCAAGGTCAGTACATCCGAGACCATGCTACCCGCATGGGGAATGGGCAAATGACGAACCTGTTGCAAAGCTTCATTGGCAACCTGCATGGCCCCTGCGCGATCTGTTTTAGGCAAAATGACAACGATTTCTTCACCGCCAAACCGCGCCACCACATCTTGTGGCCTACGACAGACCTCGCGCAGAGTGTCTGCCACGCGCCGCAAACACTCGTCACCTGCCAAATGACCATATAAATCGTTGAATTGTTTAAAATAATCAATGTCAAACATCACAAGAGCCAAGGTAGAATTTTCCCGGGTGGCCAAACGCAGTTCCTGAGCCAACTTTTCATCTAGCTCCCGACGGTTGCCCAATCCCGTGAGTACATCCAGATTGGCTATTCCCTGCAACTTGCTTGCTTGCGCCTTGAGTAAACGCTCACGCAGCACAGAGTGCGTTACATCAGTAATCTGGATCATGGTGTAGCGCTGATCCATGGTCGAGGCGATGCCAAACCCCATCGGAATGATGCGAATGGACTGAC
>CAIXMC010000368.1 GCA_903920405.1 uncultured beta proteobacterium | reverse complement strand
CGCCACGGACGCGGGCACCACGGTCGACTCCGGCACGCAGGCGTCGGGCAGCGTTTTTTTTACGCACCAACGCCGTCCCAAGGGGCAAAGTACGTCATCATGTACAGCGCCTTGGGGCGCGACTGAGCCTCCCCGTAGTATTTTCCAATTCAGGTATGAGCCTGAAGCGAAGCCAATTTAGCCTGAATCGCCGTACAGGCTGACCGGGTTAAAAATGGCAGTGTAAACGGTATGAATTTGCTTTTTTAATTTTTCGAGGCTCCTGCCAGGGCCGCCGGCAGGCCCCCCAGATCGTGCATGTACTCATGCATGATCCTGCATTCGGGGCAGTGGTCACTGTGTCGCATAGCCTCCACTTCAAGCCTGTTTTTTAACTTCAGGCTTGTTGAACATGGCAAACAATGCTGTCTTGGCCGTTTGCATTTCCCTGGCCGCTTGCAGGTCTGTTTTGTCCTTGGCTTGCCTTTGCAAATCTTCAAGAGTGACACAACTTTTGAACGTCACCAGTCCCTTCTCGCTTAGCTCTGTCAGACACTCCAGTGGGGTCTTCACGTCAGCGTGTTTGTAGACTTTTTTGACCTTGCCCTCCTCGCTTATCACCTCGGTTGCATATAGGCACGGACGGTGCAGATTGAGCCATGAGTTGAAGGTCTTCTCGAAAAACTCATTGATGGGTTTAGCGTATTGTTGAGGGATGTGGCTGTAGCCCATGTGCTTTCTGACCACGCTGGCATTTTTGCTCTCTGCCAGGGCGTTATCGTTGCTCTGGCGCGAGCGTGACTTGGTCTGCTCAATATTCAATTTATTGAGCAACTCAGCGACACGTTTATTGATGTACTCCGAGCCGTTATCAGAGTGAAACCCTTTGATTTCAAACGGAAACTGACTCAGGATCAAAGCCAGTACGGGCAGTAAATAGGCCTCGCTGATGCCCTGTACACAGGCTTCAACCTGCCACTGACTGACACAGTCCACGCATGTGATGTGATAGACCCCTTTGATGCCGTCAAGGTCGCCTTGATGGACGCTGTCAATTCGTACCCAGCCCGCACGTCCGTTGGGGCGTGGTATTTTGCGTACACCGATGGGATTGCAGACCGGGCGGGTCTTTGTAACGGTCAAACGCAGGGCTTGGTAACCACTGCTTTTGCGCAGGTTGTACAAGTGTGAGACCGACAACTCGGCTAGGCGTTCGTAGCGCTTATCGTCGTACTCGTTGTAAGCACGTTTTAAGAGGTGCACGATGGCTGGGCCACAGACATCTTCATTGGCGTGATCCATCTCTACGAGCAGTGCAATATCGACGGCGGTGTATTTGCGTGCAAAGGGTGCTGGTGGTCTGCGGTAGCGCTTGGTCAGTGGCACAGACGCCAAACGATTCTCTCGCCAGCGGACAACCAACCGTTTGACCTGGGCGCGACTGTAGCCGGTGGTGCGCTGAAGATAAGCCAACACCACGCCACGCTCGTGCTTGTTTCGATGGGGATAGTCAAAGCGCGTAAGCACACGAGTGATGTGCTCGTATCTTTCGTTGTTTCCAGACTTGCCATCAACGCTGCTGAAACTGATATCAGATGTTGCCTGGAGAAATTCTTCGAGTTGCGCAATGGTGCGCAGTTTTGTTTCGTTCATGTTGATCATCATTCATGGATGATCAACCTGCTTGCGATGGGCTGGCTAAATTTGCCTCGTTGGGCTCATTCCTGGGTGGAAATACGCAAGCTGTTCAGGCTCATACCTCATTGGACAAGGCTTCGTTCAGACAGGTTCTGACATTTTCATAGTCTTGGCGAACTGCTTCAAGCAGTTCGCCTTCCAAATCGATGGTATTGACCGAATGAACAATGGTGGGTTCGTCCACACATGCCCCAACCAATCATGCAACACAAACCGCTTTTCTGAGTTTGGACAGCAGGTGGCTTTGTTCAAACGGTGTTTTTTTGACTTGAAACGCATCGATCATGGTGATGGCCATTGTTTCCTTAAATCTTAAATGCCCATGCCTGTTTCTGGTTAAGGGTATGGATTTCAATTCCCAAGATCAAAAATTCGGACTTTGAGCTGAATTGATAGGAATTCCGAGATAACGCTCACAAACAGTATGCGTTTACACCCCCCTAAAAAATTCATCT
>CAIXMC010000367.1 GCA_903920405.1 uncultured beta proteobacterium | reverse complement strand
TTCACGCTCCAACACTTCGCGATCCTGGGTTTTTTCATTCATGCCATCCACACCCACTTCCAGTCCGCGCAGCGCTTTCTGAAAAGACTCCTGGAAGGTTCTGCCCATGGCCATGACCTCGCCCACACTTTTCATCTGAGTCGTCAGGCGGCTGTCGGCTGTGGGAAATTTTTCAAAAGCAAAGCGGGGGATTTTTGTGACCACATAGTCAATACTGGGTTCAAAGCTGGCAGGTGTGACACCGCCTGTGATGTCATTGCGCAGTTCATCCAGGGTGTAGCCTATTGCCAGCTTGGCTGCGACCTTGGCAATGGGAAACCCTGTGGCTTTGGAGGCCAGTGCGGATGATCGACTGACGCGCGGGTTCATTTCAATCACTACCATGCGACCATCGGCAGGGTTAATGGCAAACTGCACGTTTGAGCCACCGGTATCCACACCAATTTCACGCAACACAGCCAAAGATGCATTGCGCAAAATTTGATACTCTTTATCCGTGAGCGTTTGCGCAGGGGCCACGGTGATCGAATCCCCCGTATGCACACCCATGGGGTCCAGGTTTTCAATGGAGCAGACGATGATGCAGTTGTCACATCTGTCGCGCACCACTTCCATCTCAAACTCTTTCCAGCCTAGAAGTGATTCTTCAATCAGCAACTCATGGGTAGGCGAGGCTTCAAGGCCACGTTTGCAGATGACTTCAAACTCTTCAGGGTTATAAGCAATGCCGCCACCTGTGCCGCCCAACGTAAAACTGGGGCGAATCACCACAGGAAAGCCCACAGTTTTTTGAACGCACCAGGCATCTTCCAGACTGTAAGCAATACCCGATTGGGCAGAACCCAGACCAATGTGGGTCATGGCATCCTTGAATTTCAGGCGGTCTTCGGCTTTGTCAATGGCCTGTGGTGTAGCGCCAATCAGCTCAATGGCACGTCCAGTGGCAGCTCCGGTGTAGCGGTCAAGCACACCGTTATGCCACAAATCCAGCGCACAGTTCAGGGCAGTTTGACCGCCCATCGTCGGCAAAATAGCATCGGGACGCTCTTTGGCGATAATTTTTTCGACGGTTTTCCAGGTGATGGGTTCAATATAGGTCACATCCGCCGTGGCGGGGTCAGTCATGATCGTCGCGGGGTTGCTGTTGATCAGAATGACTTTGTAACCCTCTTCACGCAGCGCTTTGCAGGCTTGCACGCCAGAGTAATCAAACTCGCAAGCCTGGCCGATGATGATGGGGCCTGCGCCAATCATGAGAATGCTTTGAATGTCGGTACGTTTTGGCATGGTGTTGGAATACTGTCGTGTCATGTACAAGCCATAGGCTTGCTGCAGTCGGTTAATGATTAATGATATGTAAACACGGCTTCGATCGCGGTGGCGTCGAGGATCGCATCCGTCCAATGTTCGATTTGGTCGTTCGATTTGGTCAATGGTAGCGCGCGGCGTGGTTCAGTCTCACACCTCATTGGACAAGGCTCAAAAAAGGGCGATGCTATACTGCATATGCTTTGATGCTGCTTGGCATCAAAGTTAATCCACAAACCAGTTTTCTCAAGGTGTTGCTATTTCGTTTGGCTTTAAATCAAAGTCAGTGAAATACATTACAAACTGGATTTTAGACCTAACCTTTGGACTTATCTCATGGCAGTTACCATGCGCGACATGCTGGAAGCTGGTGTTCATTTTGGACACCAAACCCGCTTCTGGAATCCCAAAATGGCCCCTTTTATTTTTGGCCAGCGTCATAAAATTCACATCATCAATCTGGAAAAATCTTTGCCAATGTTCCAGGAAGCTGCCAAATTTGTGCAGCAAGTCTCCGCCAGACGGGGCACTGTTTTGATGGTCGGTACCAAACGCCAATCACGCGAGACCGTAGCTCTTGAAGCCAAGCGCGCAGGCGTTCCTTACGTTGATCAGCGTTGGCTAGGCGGTATGTTGACCAACTTCAAAACCGTCAAAACTTCCCTCAAGCGTCTGAAAGACATGAAAGTTCAACAAGAAGCCGGACTAGACAGCATGAGCAAGAAAGAGCAGCTCATGTTTATGCGTGAGCTGAACAAATTGGAGCGAGACATTGGCGGTATTCAGGAAATGACGGCGTTGCCTGATGCCATTTTTGTAATCGATGTGGGTTTTCACAAAATTGCGATTGCTGAAGCTCGCAAACTTGACATTCCCCTGATTGCAGTGGTGGATACCAATCACTCGCCAGAGGGTATTGACTATGTGATTCCTGGCAACGATGATTCTGCCAAAGCCATCGTTTTGTATGCACACGGCATTGCCGATGCTATTCTTGAAGGGCGCGCACACGTTATTGACGATCTGGTTAAAGCTGTGGCTGTGCAAAGCGATGATGAATTTGTTGAAGTTGAAGAATCTTCTGACTGATTCTGGGATGGAGTATTAATAAAAGGGGCAGCATTGCCCTTTTTTTGTAATTTTTAACGTGTTGAATTGATTTTCGGAGAATAACAATGGCTGTAATTACCGCAAGCATGGTCGCCGCGTTGCGTGGCAAAACAGATGCTCCCATGATGGAGTGCAAACGCGCATTGACAGAGGCTGAGGGTGATATGGACAGGGCGGAAGATATTTTGCGTGTCAAACTTGGAAGCAAGGCGGGAAAAGCTGCCAGTCGGGTCACTGCTGAAGGGATTGTGGTGTCTGGCTTTGACGCTAACGTGGGTGTCTTGCTTGAGGTCAACTGTGAAACTGACTTTGTCACCAAAAACGATAGTTTTTTGGCTTTGGCCAACGCTGCTGCTGATTTGATTGTCAAAAACAATCCTGCCAATTTATCCGCCTTGGCTGCATTGCCTTATTCACAAGAGGGTTTCGGTCCAACACTTGAAGATGTTCGCAAGGGATTGATTGGCAAAATCGGTGAAAACATAAGTTTTCGTCGATTTTGTCGTTTTGCCTCTGGCAGCAAACTGGCTTCTTATCTGCACGGAACCCGCATAGGTGTGGTGGTTGAATACGAAGGCCATGAAACAGCGGCCAAAGATGTGGCCATGCATGTGGCAGCCATGAAGCCTGTCGCCTTGTCAAGTGATGGCGTTCCCGCTGACCTGATAGCACGCGAACGCTCCATTGCTGCCGCTAAAGCTGCTGAAGATGCTGCTGTGGCGACCGCTGCTGGCAAGCCTGTTCAATCGGCAGAGATTGTGGCCAAGCGCATTGAAGGTAGCGTGCAAAAATTCCTCAAGGAAGTCTCTTTGCTTAATCAAGCATTTGTCAAGAACGACAAACAAAGTGTGGAACAAATGCTCAAGGCGGCCAGCACCACCATCCAATCTTTCACCTTGTATGTGGTGGGTGAGGGCATTGAGAAAAGAGTGGACGATTTTGCGGCGGAAGTAGCAGCACAAGTGGCTGCGGCCAAACAACAGGCCTGATGGGCAAAATTGTTGTGCATCATTTGATGGATACCCAGGAATTTTCATGACACATCCTTCCAAGACTTACAAACGAATTTTGCTCAAGCTTTCCGGTGAATCGCTGATGGGCGACGATGCTTTTGGAATTAACCGCGAGACCATTGTTCGGATGGTGAACGAAATCGCAGAGGTTGCCCAATTGGGTGTTCAGATTGCCGTCGTCATTGGTGGCGGCAATATTTTCAGGGGAATGGCAGGTGGCTCTAGCGGTATGGACAGAGCCACTGCCGATTACATGGGCATGTTGGCCACGGTCATGAACGCTCTGGCTTTGGGCGATGCCATGAACAAGGCAGGTTTGACTGCACGGGTGATGTCTGCCATTGCCATCGACCAAGTGGTTGAATCGTACGTCAGACCCAAAGCCTTGCAATACCTTGAAGAAGGCAAAGTGGTTGTTTTTGCAGCCGGCACTGGCAACCCGTTTTTCACGACAGACACGGCTGCCGCCTTGCGTGGTGCTGAAATAGGCGCTGACATGGTTCTCAAAGCCACCAAGGTCGATGGGGTTTACTCCGCTGACCCCAAAAAAGACCCCACGGCCACAAGGTACAGCAGCATTTCCTTTGATGATGCCATGGCGCAAAACCTTGGCATCATGGATGCCACTGCCTTTGCCTTGTGTCGGGATCAAAAATTGCCCATCAAGGTTTTCTCCATTGTCAAGCACGGGGCGCTCAAACGTGTGGTCATGGGCGAGGATGAAGGCACTTTGGTGCATGTCTGAAGGCAGTACTGAACGTGAGGTAATCCAGATGTCGATTATGGATATCAAAAAAAATGCGGAAAGCAAAATGGATGCATCCATTGAGGCTTTCAAACACAATCTGGCAAAAATCCGGACAGGCCGTGCCAATCCTGCCATTTTGGACACCGTGCATGTTGATTATTACGGTGCATCCATGCCCATCAGCCAGGTAGCCAATGTCTCGTTGCTCGATTCACGCACAGTCAGCGTTCAACCTTGGGAAAAAGGCTTGACGGCCAAAATTGAAAAAGCCATTCGCGACAGTGATTTGGGTCTGAATCCTTCATCCATGGGCGATTTGATTCGTGTTCCCATGCCGCCCATGTCTGAAGAACGTCGCAAAGAGCTGACCAAACTCATCAAAAACGAGGGCGAAAGTGCCAAGGTTGCCGTTCGCAACATGCGTCGCGATGCCAACGATGCCATCAAGAAAATGCTGAAAGATAAAGTAGCATCCGAAGACGAGCAAAAACGTGTTGAAGCTGAAGTTCAAAAAGTGACTGACAAGCACATTACTGCGATTGATCAGTTGGTTGTAGCCAAAGAACAAGACATCATGGCCGTCTGATTTTTCATGACCAGCCATTCGTTACCCGTGCATGTGGCCATTGTGATGGATGGCAATGGTCGCTGGGCTTCCAAACGATTTTTACCTCGCTTGGCTGGGCATCACCAGGGTGTTGAATCTCTCAAGCGGTGCGCCAAGGCTTGTGATGCACGCGGCATTCGAGTGCTCACTGTATTTGCCTTTTCTTCAGAAAATTGGAGCAGGCCTGCCGAAGAAGTGTCAGGACTGATGGATTTATTTGCCATGGCGCTGGGGCGGGAAGTTTCTCAGATGCATCAAGAGGGGGTGCGGATGCATTTTGTTGGAGATCGATCAAAATTGTCTGATCGAGTGTTGCGGGAAATGGAACAGGCCACAGCGCTTACTTGCAACAATACCGGCTTGATTCTGAATATCTGTTTTAATTATGGCGGACGCTGGGACATCGTTCAGGCGGTTCAAAGTTTGATAGCAAAAAATTTACCCGCAACCGAAAAAAACTTATGCGCCATGATGTCATTGGCCCATGTTCCCGACCCCGATTTGGTCATTCGCACGGGGGGCGAGCAACGCATCAGTAACTTTTTGCTTTGGCAGTCCGCTTATGCCGAATTTGTTTTTTCAGAACAATTGTGGCCTGACTTTAACGAGCAAGAACTAGACAAAGCGCTACAAATCTTTGCAAAGCGGCAGCGTCGCTTTGGCAAGATATCACCTCAATTGAACGCTGATGGTTCACTGCCATTGTCATCCTGACTTATCCTGAAACAGCACCCGATGCTCAAGCAGCGCGTCATCACCGCATTTTTGCTTTTGCTGGTGCTTCTGCCAGCTCTGTTTTATCCTGACCCTGCCCCTTTTTTTGGCTTGGCGCTTTTGTTGACCACGGTGGCGACTTGGGAATGGGCACGTCTGAACGGTCTGAGTGCTTTTGCGAGTCTGGTTGGCGGCGCAGTGTGCGGTGGAATAGGCATGATGCTTTGGTGGGCAGATCTGCCGCAAGCGTCTCTACCGCGACTGTGGTTGCTTGTGTCTGTGTTGTGGGTATTGCTGGGGGGTCTGGTTTTACGCCTGGGTGTGTCGGCTTGGGGTCGATTGGCCACACCGCTGCGTTTGCTGCTGGGATGGGCTGCGCTGGTATTAACTTGGCTGGCAGTTGCACAAGCGAGGTGGGTTAGTGTCCATTTTTTACTCTCCGTATTGGCCCTGGTGTGGGCTGCGGACATAGGGGCTTATTTTGCTGGTCGGGCATGGGGAGGGCGTTGGAGTCGTGCTAAGTTGGCGCCTTCCATCAGCCCAGGTAAAAGCTGGGAAGGCGTTTGGGGCGGCATGGTGGCAGTTGTTGTGCTTGCATTGGCCTGGCAGGCTTATGACGTGGCAACCTCTGCCATTCACCCTGGTTTCTATACCCATTTGGGGCGCAGATCAGTTATCGTGATGTTGTTGGCCTGCATGGTCATGGCGGCCATGAGCGTGCTAGGTGACTTGGTAGAGTCTCTGGTCAAACGCAGCGCTGGTGTTAAAGACAGCAGTGCCTTGTTGCCGGGTCACGGTGGGGTATTGGACAGGATGGATGCCTTGTTGCCTACCTTGCCTATGGCCATGCTGTTGTATTCGATCTGATTTCGGTAGTGTATTTAGGCTTCCCACTTAAGGCGGGACAAATGCAATATCAATGGGTTACGTTTGATTCGCTCACGTGGTTTTCTTGGCAGGGGAAGCTCACACACTTATTATTGCCTCTATCCTTAGGATGTGGT
>CAIXMC010000366.1 GCA_903920405.1 uncultured beta proteobacterium | reverse complement strand
TGGTAGTATTCATCTGGACTGACTTTCTTGCGGGGAAATGTGTCGGATTCAATACCATCATAGTATCCATTTCAGAGCATTAGTTTATTGTTTTTATTTAACTTTTTCTTAAGGTAGTGCCATTGGGGTTAGGGGGGATTTGGTTTTTGTATTGCACCACATCACTTTGAAACGCACCCGTCCACTGGGTTTAAGAGTGTCAATGCGCTATAGTCGCCCATTTGTGCTTCACCAGTCGTTCGTTTATTCATCGCTCATCAGTTTCAAGGGAATTTATTTTGAAAACAACAGTTTATTTTAAGTCGCGGACAGTTCAATTGTCTGCCATCGCTCTGGCTGTCTCGGCAGTGGTAGCCAGTTTTTCAGGCTGTGGCGGCGGGGAAAACATCACGCCTCCCATCGATATCTCCATCACAAATGCAGGAAATAGCTTGTTTGTGGGTGTTCAGATGACTGCAACTTGCGCCCCTGATGCCAGTGGAAAGCATGTTCAAGCACAGGGCATCATTGGTGCAACGGTTCCCGGTGCTGGCACCATCACATTGCCCTCTGGCTGCGTGTTGCCTATCGTTCTTCAAGCCACAGGCACTGGCAAAATGCGCCCCCTCGGTGCCAAATCTGACGGCACCGAAAATGTGGACTACGACCCCGCAGTCAATCTGCCCATCAGCACTATTTTTGCAACGCCACCGACAGCAGGTAGCCTTGTCACGGCAAACCCGGTGACAACGCTGGTGCAATACATGATAAGCATCAACTCGTTGCTCACTGTGGCAGAGGCCAAGAGCAAGGTTGAATTAGCGTTGGGCCTGGACAGCGGCGATGCCGACAGAGATTACACCGACCCCAATGTTGCACAAGCTACCAGCAGATTGGCTGCCATGACTGCGTTAACAGCGTTGAAGCTATCGACTGATCCCACTGTCCTTCAGGGCAAAACTTACGGACAGTTTGTTGCCAATGCCTTGGCTGCCAGTGTCATAAATGGCAAGTCTTTGAATAATGCTGCAAACATCGCCTTGGCACTGCAAAGTCAAGTGGATTTAACAACCGACCCCGCAGTCACGGGGGGCGAAATTGACAATGATGCGACGATTGTGTATAACATGTTGGTTAAGGTTCAAAATCTGGAACAACTTGCGCTTGACCCAACGGCTGCATCGCACCTTGTTGAAGTGAGAAAGATAGCAGCCCAAAATGCTGTTGTTCAGGCAGTGCGGACATCTGCTAATGCAACTGCATTGGCAACGACTCGGACTGCACTTGCGGCTGCAGATGCGGCTGCAAAAGCGAATGTCCTGTTGGCGGGTGAAACCCCGGCAACAGCCATGGGTTGCAAGGTGACCGTACCAAGCACCGATACCACTACCAAGATTAGAGCTTGTTACATCAACTTGACGCAGGAACAATGCACGGCCATGCAGGTTTGGGATACCAGAATAGGTGACTATTGGGTCAATAACGCTACTGTGACACGCGAGTGGGTAGTTACCTCGTTAGTGGATGGTGAGCAGAGTTGCGCAACCACTTATCCATTGGCTGAAAATTTCGCGACTGTCAAAACGGCGGATGATGTCAAAGCACCTCCCGCAACCTCTGGTGGCCTCATCCTGGTAAAAAACTAAGGTATCGTCCAGCGAACAACCGGTAATTTTTTTATTAACACAAAAAATGGGAGCCTTGTGCTCCCATTTTTAATGACGAAATGACGAAAAGCTGCACCTTTATGGTTCTTGAACCCGGTCGTTGGTCTGGATGGAGATGATGCATGTGTTTTCGGCAACGCCTGGCAGACCCGTTTCACCCTGTGATCAATAGGTATTTGAAAAGCGCATGTGGACGGTATGTGGTGCAGTGCTTGTTGTTATGTTTTGCACCTATGGCCTATGCAGGTTCTATTGGCTTTTCAGTCAACATGACAGGTGAAGACATTGTCATCACCAATACCGGAAATGAAGCCGCCTACCAAATGACCGAGTGGACGCTCAATGCGTCTGGGCAATGGCAGCCAGTACAGTGGCAAGAGGGCAATCCGGCCTGGGTTGCTCCGGGGAAAAAATTGACAGGACGGCGGCTTTCACTCACAGCAGACACCAGTCTGGGACGCGCTGACCCGCTGTTGCTCATGTTTCACGATGCCGCCGGTAGCCAGTTTTCTCAACTGGCCTGGCGCAATACCCCTGCACTTGCAACGCATCCACTGCATGTGCAACGCCAGGATCACAGGGTGACTTTAGATAAAGGTGATAGCAAAAATACCGTTGTCACCTACGCCATCGCAGTTCCTGACGAGGGTATTGCAAGTCTTGCACGCGCCTTCACCAGCTCCAAAACACCGCCCCACCCCATGCGTCACGATTGGACGAAAAGTGCATCTCTGGTGATCGAAACTGGCCAAGGGCAACGGGGTGCTTGGCTGATTCATGAAAATGCCATAGGCGGTTTACAGGTTCAAATCGTGCCTGACGGCCTGCCTGCGGGCCAAGAACAAATACCCCGTTGGCTGGTCTGGATGCGCTTGCACCTGTTGAAGTGGGCGGGCATTTTGGCGCTGGTCGGCATGCATGGCGTGATGGCGGGGTTGATGTGGTCAGCACACCGTGGCAAGTTGTTCACATCACATCGGTAATGGTCAGTGATTAACAATAAGTTTCCTACCTCATAATTTCAAAAACAATAGCGCACTATGCAATACCAGAGCGGGTTAGAGCCTAATTTTGTACAATTTTTGACGTAGAAAACTTTCCGTTAAGCGCTTATGCCAGTTATGCCAGATATGCCAGATACAACATTGCCCCCCAAAAAACAAACTGTGAATGCGTTGGCTGCATGCCTGATGGATGGCACTGTGGTTTTGATCGGTGTCTGGCTAATAGCCTCGTTGCTAGGCATTGATTTTTTACTGTCGAACAATCTGCCCACCGGCGGCGATACCGCATCACACCTACTTTACGTATGGACCTACATTCACGAACTTTTACCCCACGGGTACATCACGGCCTGGATGCCTGAAGTCTTTGGAGGTTTGCCGTTCTTGTCGTATTACTTTCCATTGTCATTTTTGAGCATGGCAGGTTTGGCAACTGTTTTACCCTTTGCACTCGCCATGAAGTTGGGCATGTTTGCAGCAGCCATGGCACTGCCGGGGGCTGTCTGGTTAGGCAGCGTTTATCTGCTCAAGCTGCCTCGCCAAATTGCCATTTGGGGAGTGCTTGGAATTCTGCCATTTTTGCTGCATGAACAAAATTCCATTTGGGGCGGCAATTTGCTATCGACGCTTTCCGGGGAGTTTGCTTATGGCTATGGCGCACTGTTCTCGGTTTTGACCCTGTTAGCCTGGCAGCGCACCATGGCTTCGGGAAGATATTGGTGGCTTGCAGCACTGCTAGCAGCCTGTCGGACTTGATTGGTAAGTTATTGATTTATAAAAATAATTATAAATTTACGCAGGATACTTACTTGGGCGGCGCTGGTGATGTGCGGGATCG
>CAIXMC010000365.1 GCA_903920405.1 uncultured beta proteobacterium | reverse complement strand
GGCGAAGATTTTTTAGCACAGCACCAGCTCACATCCGACGAATGCCTTGGACTGATCGCAGTACTGTCGTGCCACTTGGGAGGGTTTTTGCAATTGAACCCTACTGCCCTATGAGCGGCGCCATATTAACCCGCGAACTGCGTTTTGAGTCACTTGCGGCCAACCTGCCGGCAGATGCACCTTTACCGGCAACCATCGCGACATCCGCACCTATCACACGCTACGGAGTGGTCGAAATTTTGGACTGTAGCCCTGAAGGTGTAGATTTGTCCAGATGCCCGCTACCCCTAATCGTCGCCCATGACAGCGGGCGGCTGGCCATTGGAGTTGTTGAGGATGTCACGCCCAAAGGCGAGAGCGTTACCGCACAAATCCGCTTCGCAAGCAGCCCAGAAGCCCAACAAATCCGACAAGATGTACTCGCAGGAATCCATCAATCCTTGTCCGTTGGCTATACGTTAACCGACGAAGGAACCAATTTTTCAGGCGGCCTGATGTATCGGTGGAAGCCATTCGAAGTTTCAATTGTTTCAACACCAGCCGACATTTCGGCTGGATTTTTTCGTTCACAAAATAGGAGCATTTCAATGCAAAATACAAATCCAATTCACGCGCAAATCACAGACCTTTGCACCCGTCACAAAACACCCGAACTTGCTGATGGACTTATTCATCAAAACGCAACAATCGAACAAACCCGCACAGCCATTCTGACAGAGCATGCACGTAAAGACGCAGCCAGTTTCGGACATCGAAACGTTCTGATCGAACGATCCGAAACCGATGACCGGGAATTGATTTTGAACACATTGATCCAGCGCATGGGCGGTAAAGTTTCAGGTGAAACCCTGCGTTCTAGCGACTGCACAAATTTGGCGGTTCGCTCAATGCAGTTGCAAGGAATTGACGTAAACCAGCGCGACAGCCGGGATCAAATCTTGACGCGCGCAATGGGAACCAGCGATTTTCCTAACCTGCTTTCGGATGCGGCTGGGCGCGTTTTATCGACCATCTACGATGAAACCCCAAGCGCATTAAAGGCAGTTGCAAGGTTGAATTTGTTACCAAATTTCAAAAACCGAACCGTCATTCGCTTGCCTGGCGGCATTTCAGCGCTTGAGAAAGTCAACGAACACGGCGAATTCAAATACGGCAGCATCAACGAGGGCAGCAATGCCTGGGGGCTAAGCACCTATGGCCGCATCGTGTCTCTGACACGGCAAGCATTGATTAACGACGACTTGGGCGCATTTTCCAGTTTGCTGAACGAGTTTGCCCGTTCGTCTAACCGGCGCGAATCTGACGAACTTACAAAAATGCTGACAGGGTCGCCGGTTGTTGACGGAACCGCACTGTTTCACGCTGACCGCAGTTCGCTAATATCAGGTGCCGATAGCGCTCTGGCAACTGCCGGTTTGGCGAAGGCAGTGCTTGCATTGCGCATGCAAAAAGAGAGCGGCGGATCGTTCATTGTTCAAGAGCCAAAATTTTTGGTTCTACCAGCAGCATTGGAGAGCACCGGTCGCCAACTTGTTGCATCTATCGCTCCAAATTCTGTAGCAAGCGTACAACCATTTAGCGGCCTAACCGTGGTAATAGAACCACGCCTGGACGCATCAAGTACAACCGCATGGTATCTTGTTGCAAACAATCAACAATCGCTCGAATACGGCTATCTGGACGGCGCGCAAGGGCCGCAAGTTTTTCAGCAAGAAGGCTGGAATTCTGATGGTCTGGAGATCAAATGTAGGCTTGATTTTGGCTGCGGCTGGGTATCGCCCATCGGCTGGGTCAAGTCTGCCGGCGCTTAAAAAAAACCCCGTTGTGGGGCGTTGTTGCGTCGCTCCACAACAGCCAGCTTGGGGTATGGGAGTCTTTCACACGCCCGTTTTGAGTTGGCACCATATTGCATGGGATTAGTCGGCCAGTGCCCCGCTACAGCTTTGTAAAAAACCCCGACACACAGCGGAAACCCCTTTAAGTTTCGCGGCTGTGAACTTTCATTACAATGGTATCAAAAACATTTGGGGGTAACTTTGGGGGTAACTTTGCGTGTTTTTTGACGGTTTACCTCAGTGATTTAATGGCGGCACTCAAATTGAGCGTGTAACGGGGATTGATCGCAAGACAAATCGCTCGTCTCAGAAACAATTTGAGGAGCTCAAGGCAAATTCATCCAAGGTGGCCACCGGCACACCGGATCAAATTCCACCGCTCCAGCCACCGCCTAAGCCATCTGCCCAAGTCAAGTTAACGGCCTCCATCTGCGAGCCACACCGTGCG
>CAIXMC010000364.1 GCA_903920405.1 uncultured beta proteobacterium | reverse complement strand
TCCAGCATTGCATCCCAACTCTGACGGCCAAATGCGAAACTTATTTCTGACCACATCCTAAGGATATGGTCAATAATAAGTTCCGCATTTGGCCGTCAGAGTTGGGATGCAATGCCAGGAGTTTGTCAAACTCAAAAGCGTAACTAACTGAGTTCCAACAATTTTTCATACCATAATAAAATTTTTAAATCTAAATTGCTATCAATTTTTAGAAAAAATCAAAGGGGTTCAAAGCGTCAACGGATGCATCGTCTTTTTGATATTGCACCTGTAACCAACGTTTGAAACGTGCATCGTCTTGTACCTCCTGCAGGTCTTCTTGCATCGCGGTAATTTCTTCACGTAAGTCAAGCTCACATTTTGCCAACCATTGGTTCAGTTCAGTGGCTGTCAAACCGCAGTCAAGCGGCAAGCTCAACGCCATTTGTTCTTTTATCCTGAATTGTTCAAATTCACTTTGTAACACGCCCACTCGCTCTTTGAGCAAAGTGGTCAAGGCATTCAATTTTTCTTTGGCCATTCCCGCAATGTGTGTACTGTCCACCAGATCGGCTTTGAATTGCAACTCAAGCAATGCCAACAGATCACGGCGCTGATAGGCGGTATTGGCATCTTTCATCAGCGCGGTTTTGCGCAATTGTTCTTCTGGGTCTGTTTCACGGTCGGGGTGCAAGGCGCTGGCAAGTTGACGATAAATGGTACGCAGTGCACCATTGGCATCTTGTTCAAGTGCATCTGTTTTTTTCTGGGTGGCCGTTTTTTTGCGCGAAGCATGGCGACGGATAGATGTGTCACGTTCAGATTCCATTTGGGCGCTCATGTGCTCAAAGCTGGCATGCATCAAATCATCCAGGTTCTCAAAGGATTTGTCCATTTTTGTACCTGTCATCATTTCAATGAAACTTTGTATGTCTTGCGCATCAATCTTTTCCTTTTCATCCAAAGACTCAGGGCTGTGGGCATCGTGCAGTGCCCGCATTTCTGTATCACCCGACGCAGACAGAGCACCCGCCAAATCGCAAATCAGCTCTTTGGCGATCATCTTTTGCCGAGCAGTTAAACCCCTGCGTTGAAGGCGTGCATCCAGCCAAAGCGCCATCTGACGCATCAATTTGTCGCGATCTTTCTCAAGAGGCATCAGCACACTGGCACTCATCCTGCGGTAGTGATCGACGTTTTGTTGCGCTGAATCTATTTTGCGCGCAAGTGTCTGTGTTTGCGCAAGCAACTTGTTGAAGCGCTTTTGCTCTGGCGACTGGGTTGAGTGATCAAACTTCAGCGCCGTCAAGGCCGTGTTGGTGTCTGATGTCTGGGCTGATGTGGCGGGCGTCTCGTCTGCAAAAAGTCGTCTCGATTTTGGCATGGGTTCAATGTTGAAAAGTTAGGGATGAAATATGGTTTTAGGATATGGTCAATAAATATAGCAAAGTGAAGCCAATTACTGTATTTTTGACAATGTCGCAGAGCGTCCAAACAGTGGCATGACTTTGGGCAAATTGGCCTGAATGTCGGCAATGCGGGTGGTGCCAGACGGGTGGGTGGATAACCACTGCGGCGGTGCGCCTTTGTTGGCAATGGCCATTTTTTGCCACAGCGAAACCCCTGCACGTGGGTCAAAACCGGATCGTGCGGCAAGTTCCATACCAACAAGGTCAGCTTCAGATTCATCGCCGCGACTGAATTGCAACGTAAGCAATTTGGCGCCGTAGTTGGTCACAGTTTGGCCCAGTTGCCCCAACCCCAAGGCACTGCTCAAGAGGCTGACTCCCACACTGGTGGCTGTTGTTTTACCGATGCGTTCTCTTGCGTGTTCACGCAGGGCATGTGCCATTTCATGCCCCATCACCGAGGCGACTTCGTCGGTGCTGAGTTTGAGCTTATCAAGAATACCGGTGTAAAACACAATTTTGCCGCCAGGCATGCAAAACGCATTGATTTGTGAGCTACCAATCAGGTTGACTTCCCAGCGCCAGTTTTTAGCCCGCACGTTCCACCCGAGTGCATGGGGAATGAACTGATGGGCAATGGTTCGCAGACGCTTCACCTGAGGATGCGTGTTGCCTGCCAGCGCTTTTTGGGCTGCTGCCTGTTGCAGCATTTGCGCATATTGTTGGGCGGCAGACTGCTCAAGCTGATCGGCGGACACCAGGTTGCCAAACATGGAGTTGTTGCCGACTTCCACGCCTTCACGGGCATTGACCTCAGTGCCAGGTAACATGATCAAAGCCGCCATGCCCTTGAGAAAAGGGCGACGCCCACAGCAAGCGCAAATGTTGTTCAGAGGGGGCATGACTCAAGCCCCTGTTATTTGATACATACGGATCGCACCATTTTCAGGTCAGTGAGACCCATCATTACTTTTTCCATACCGTCCATTTTCAAAGTTCTCATACCACCCTCTACGGCCGCTGCAAAAATTTCAGCCACACGCGCACGCTCTTGAATCAGTTTTTTAATGCCATCATCTGCAATCAATAGTTCATGCAGACCCACCCGGCCTTTGTAGCCCGTTTGATTGCATTTGTCACACCCTCCATGGCGGTAAAACTTGAGTTCACCTCCTTCGCCATAGGTGGCGTGCCAACTGGCAAGGAGTTTGGCCATTTCACAGTTGTAGTCGGTCTTCCATTTGACAGAGTGCCGAAGTTCCTCGGCGTATTCAGCAGCAAACAGGCGCAATTCTTCAGCATCGGGCACATAAGATTGCTTGCAGGCGCACAGCCGTTTGGCAAGACGCTGCGCCAAAATGCCCAGCAGTGCATCGGCAAAATTAAAGGGGTCCATGCCCATGTCGAGCAAGCGTGTGATGGATTCTGGCGCTGAATTGGTGTGCAGCGTTGAAAATACCAGATGGCCTGTCAGAGAGGCTTCCACACCCATCGACACGGTTTCTTTGTCGCGCGACTCACCCACCATGATGATGTCAGGATCAGCACGCAAAAATGCTCGCATCACCAGCGCAAAATCAATACCGGCTTTTTTATTGATTTGAACCTGGCGCAGACCTTTTTGGGTAATTTCTACGGGATCCTCGGCTGTCCATATCTTGGTGTCGGGTGTATTCAGGTGCTTCAAAATCGAGTGCAGTGTGGTGGTTTTGCCTGAACCTGTGGGGCCACAGACATAAAACAAACCGTAAGGTTTTTCGATGGTTTTGATGACCCGATCTTTGTTGTGAGGGGTCAATCCCAGTTTGTCCATGGGGATAGGCTCACCGGCTGCCAAAATTCGCATCACCACGTCTTCCACACCACCAGCTGATGGAATGGTTGCCACGCGAAGTTCAATGTCAAGCGGTCCGTATTTTTTGAACTTGATTTTACCGTCTTGCGGCTTGCGGCGCTCGGAAATGTCAAGGTCGCACATAATTTTCAGCCGCGTGACCATGGCTGCACGAAAATGCGCCGGCACTTCAATATAAGGTTGCAGCGAGCCATCGATGCGAAAACGAATGCCGGTTTTGAGCTTTCCCGGCATCGGTTCAATGTGAATGTCTGACACCCCCTGGTAATAGGCATCAATGATGACTTTATTGACAAATTTGACCAGCTCGTTGTCGGCAGCGGCAGACT
Source organism: uncultured beta proteobacterium (assembly GCA_903920405.1). Lineage (GTDB taxonomy): Bacteria > Pseudomonadota > Gammaproteobacteria > Burkholderiales > Burkholderiaceae_C > Rhodoferax. The sequence continues at coordinate 15,394 of CAIXMC010000364.1, read as the reverse complement.
CAAGAGAATCTTCATTTGTGCCATCGTCCATCGGACCACTGTCCATGTCGGCCAGCAAATCGTCAATGCTGCCACCGGCGGCCTCTACACCAAATATTTTGGCCAGTGCTTCCTTGAATTCGCCGAGGGTGGTCACACGGTAGGCAAATTTGGTGAGTTTGGGGAACACCTGCTGCAAGATGCGTGAACTGCGAACGGCCTCAGGGTCCAGACACATCACCACCAAGCCATCGGGCGATTCTTCTAGTGGAATCCAGCCCTGTTCCTCCACAAAATCGCGCTTCAAGCTGCCATGCAGTATTTCAGATCGCAAAATGCCAGGGCTAAAAGGCTCATAAGGAACACCAAAAAATTTGGACAGCGAGGGACCAATTTGTGCAGACCGAACCTGGTAGCGTGTCAGCAGAATATGCTCTACAGTGTGACCCTCGGTACGAGCCTCTTGCAGGCAATGTTGCAATTCTTCAGCCGTCATGATGCCATTGGTGACCAAGGCATCGTACTTGGTCACCATGCGACGAACACTTTCTTCCTGCTTGCGAAGGCGATGCCTGATGGCAGTGGCCAGGGTTTTGCACAGTTGGGCAATACCTTCAACCTCCAGATCGCCAAAGGGCTGGTCGCTTTTGTTGTTGATGATTTGCAGCACACCATTGAGCGTGTCACCATCCACAATGGGGGCCACCAGCATTTGTCGCGTGCGGTAGCCTGATCGTTTATCAACTTCCTTGAGAAAGGTCAAGGACGGATGGACACGTTTGAGTGCTTCATCGTCATACACATCTGGCAAATTGACCAGGGATCGGCTGTAGGCCACATAACCCGCCACGCTTTGAGGTGTGATGGGCAGTTTGAGGTCACGGCTACTGTTGAGTCCGGTTTTAATTTTCGAGACAATGGCATTGCAGTCTTCATTCACCACATACAACGTCAGACGATCGGCATTGAAGAGCTTGCAAATGTCAGGGCTGGATTCGAGCATGATTTGCTCGATGTTGTCGGTCTCGTGAATGCGGGCTGTCACGTGTTGCAGTTGCTTGTAAAACAGAGCCTCAAACGTCATGCCGGCACGCTCGACATGAGGTAACCTGGAAGAGGTATTCATGGTAACCTGTTAGTCCGATTCACCAAAATGGTTAGGATAGGGTCAAAAACAAGTTTTGCATTGGGCTGTCAGAGTTAAAGATGCCATGCCAAGCGCAAATCGCGCAGTGTGGCACAGCCACATAACAATTTGTAACGACGCAATGCGCCCAAATCTGACGAGCCAAATGCGGAACTTATTTCCGACCACATTCTTAACACTATCCCACTGTGGATCAGACGTTTGCGGTATGTTCCAGCGCAACCAGCATAAGGCTTGCACACAACTCATCAACTTTGCAAAAACTGCATTTGCGTACCCGCAAGCACGATTTGGTCGCCGTGTTTAAGAACAACAGGCTCTGTACCTACAGCAACACCGTTAAGGAACGGCACATCATCACCCTCAACGTGATGAACAAGAAACTGATGCGTTCGCCGCGTGATGGCCGCTACGGCCACCCCGGGTTTGCCAAAGGTGGTGACCACCTTTGTCAGTGGCAATTCTCGTCCGGCTGCTGCACCAGAAATGACCTTGATAAATCCTCGCAATTCTGATGAATAAACCGGCGATGCAGAAGGTGCATGCTGCTGCGCATGAGGCCTGATGACCATGGTTCTTTCAAAATCGGCATTGGGCATCACGTTTTCAAATTTGAGTTTGAACTTGCCAATTTCAATGATATCAGCGTGTTGCAGTGCTTGTTTTTTGGTCACTTTGCCATTGACATAAGTGCCATTGGTGCTGTTGAGGTCTTCAATGACGACTTGCTGTCCTACCATGATCAAGACAGCATGTTCACCACTGACCGCCAAATTTTCGATCACGATATCGTTATAAGGACGACGACCAAGCGTGGTACGTTCTTTGGTCAAATCAACTTCCTTGATGACAACACCATCAAGCAACAAAATCACTTTGGGCATGAATGCCTCCTTCAAAGGGGTCAGAGCTGACTCAAAAATCATAAACCTAAAACCTGGTAGTCCGTTTCACAAAAATTGTTACAAAAATCGATGGATTTTATGTATCAATTTTGATGAAAGAAACTAACAAGTTCAATTGGTTGCTGTTCTACCGAGCAAACGTGAGAGCAAGCCGGGCTTTTCCTGGGATGGTTGTGCCCTTGTCAGCAAAACCGTGATGTTATCGCGTCCGCCGCCCGCTATAGCCTTATGAACCAGTGCAGATGCAATTTCACTGAGATCAGAGGGTATCTTCAAAATATCGGCCATCTGGGCATCTGTCACCATGTCGGTCAAACCATCCGAACACATCAAATAGAGATCGTAAGCCTTGACAGTGTGCGTATGCACTTCAACCTGCACTGTTTCATCCACACCCAAAGCGCGTGTCAGCAGGTTTTTTCCAGGCGCTGTACTGGCCTGCTGTACCGTTAGCAATCCGGCATCAACTTGCTCTTGCAGCATGGAATGGTCCTTCGTGATTTGACTCAAGACTCCGTCGCGAAGACGGTAGCAGCGAGAATCTCCCACATGCCCCAACACTAAGTAGTTTCCCTGAAAAATACCAAGCACCAAAGTCGTACCCATGCCAGCATACTGTGGATTGGAATTGGCGGCATTGAAAATGGACAGATTGGTTTTAGAGACGCACAGTTCAATGGCATGCGTGATAGGGTCGGGGCCGACATCGTATGTAACAACAGACAACCAACGTATCAGCTCTGACATGAGAAACGTGGTGGCCATGCCGCTGGCAATTTCGCCGGCATTGTAGCCACCCATACCGTCGGCCAGTACCGCTACGCCAGCGCGATCATCAAATAGCGCTGCATCTTCGTTATTGGTACGAACCAAACCAGGGTTGGTTTGCATGGAGTAGGTGTAATTCATGGTGGAATGAACTAAAGTTCAAAGTCAGGGGTTGAAGAAGTGGTCGCCTTGGGAGCATGGGCTGGCAAGGTCAAATGGGCAGTGTTTTCAAAATCAGGTGTCTTGGTCACAAAATCTGCCGTTTTTCGGTAGGGGGCAGCCGGTGCAACAGGGGGTTGAATGCCCACCGCGGCGCTGCCTGTGGCCGCCTGCAAAGCCTGCGCAAAGAGGTCACCATCCTGATAGCGTGCTGCGGGGTCTTTGCTTAAAGCGCGTGCCACCACGGCTGCTAACGCATGTGTGATATCAGGACGCACTGTGCGAATATTGATGGCTTCTTCGTTGGCTATTTTGAACATCAGTTCGGACATGGATTCGCCGCGAAACGGCAAAACACCTGTGAGCATTTGAAACAGCATCACACTCAAAGAATAAAGGTCTGAACGACCATCAACCTTTTTGCCCGCCAATTGCTCAGGAGACATAAAGCTTGGCGTTCCCAGCACCAGACCTGTCTTGGTTTTGCTTGAATCGGTGATGCGCGCAATGCCAAAGTCGGTCACCTTGACGGTATCAGATTCTATTTCGTACATGATGTTGGCGGGCTTGATATCACGGTGAACCACATGGGAACGGTGAGCATACGTCAAAGCCTGTGCCACCCGTGTCACGATAGAGATCACCGTTGGCATGGGTAACAAGTTGTCTTGCTTGCAATACGCTGTCAAATCCTTGCCTTTGAGAAACTCCATGGCAATGTAGGCCAGATCGTGCTCTTCTCCGGCATCAAAAATGGTCACAATGTTTTGGTGCTGCAAGCGGCCTGCGGTTTCGGCCTCGCGGAAAAAGCGCTCACGGGCATCCACCAATTCACTGCCTTCAAATTCATCGCCCAACGACATGGTTTTGATGGCCACCACACGGCCAATTTTGGGGTCACGACCCAAATAAACCACACCCATAGCTCCCTTTCCCAATTCTTTTTCAACCTGATAGCGTCCCAGCATGGGTTTTTCAACCGCACCACTGTCAAGCTGCAGTGTGCCGCCAGGGTGGGTGCTGCCGCCCAACATGACGGTTTCAGAAAGATTCTTGACGCGATTCAACTTGACTTTCAGGTCTTTGTAATTGGCATTGAAATTGGCCATGTGTTCATAAACGGCTTGCGCTTTGTTGAACTGGCGTTTTCTCTCAAAATCAAGCGCCAGGTTATAAAGATTGCCCATCACATCGTCGCCCATCGGAACACGCTGAAAACGGTCAAATGCCATGTCAAGTTGCCCTTGACCTTGAAGCGCCAATCCCATCATGCGGTTGGTTTCGGCAGATTCTTCGTCTGATTTGATTTTACCGGCCTCTGTCACCAAAAATCGTTTGGTGGTCAATGCCAGATGACCCAGCAGCAGCACGGTGGCTGGAAAAATCAGATTGAGCCACAGGGCAGAACCTGAGAGAAGACCAAACTCAGTGCCCAAGAGGGCCACAAACAACATCATCGTGAATGCCGCAGCCCTACCCGCAGACAAACGCGGTAAAACAGAAATCAGGTAAGTACAAACCAACAAAAACAATCCCCAGGTGGCACCCGTTGCCCAACTGGGCTGCACAATGAAATGCTCATTAAGAATGCTTGAGGTCACGTGGGCGATAGTCTCGGCCGGCGACAAAGAGGGGTTGCCAGGTACGGCAAACTGTGTCCCCACACCTGCGGCAGTTGCTCCAATGATCACGATTTTGCCGGTGTATTTGGAGGCTGGAATTTTGCCATTGAGCACATCAAAGAAAGAATCGACCACAAACGCAGGGCGTCCTGCTTGTGCTGGATAGAACTGGGGAAGCATCATGGCCGATGCGTCCGTGGTAATGCGCAACTTGCCAATTTGCACTGCTGCCCCAGGGTACAGCTTGATGTCGGCCACTTTCATGTTCAGGCTGTTAACGGCTGCGAGTAGCGCCATGGAGGGCACGGCCTTGCCGTAATAGTTGACCAGCAAGGCCTCTTGGCGCAGCGCACCATCGACATCCTGAATCTGATTCAAATGCCCCACACCGGCTGCTGCTTGCCCTAAACTGGCAAGAGGTTCTTGCGCGCTGACGGCGGGCATGGAAAAACCGGCCAATTCATCAACAGAACTTTGAAGCGCAAAAGCGGGCAGATCGCTATCGGAGTTGCCACGAGGTTCGCCCAGAACAAAAACAGAAGGAATGATGACATTGCCCGCCTTGCTGAAACTGTGGGCAAGCAAGGCATCGGTGTCCAGCGCAGTTTGGGCTTCACTGATGAGTTTGAGCAAAGGTTCATGGAGGGCTAAACCGACCACTTCTGGAAGTGCTGAATTGCCTGAAGCAGGCGTCTGGGCAGTCAGCATGTCTTTCATCTGTGCAATGTAGTGCAAGCCCCGATCCACCTGAGGCTCAAAAAAGAAAGCCGTATGCACAATGGTCTTGGCCTTGGCATCGGCCAATATGTCAATCAATCTGGCATGAACATCACGGGACCACGGCCAGCGCCCAATGTTGGCAATGCTTTGATCATCAATTGCAATGACAGCAATTTGGCCCGAGGGCGCACGCGATGTGCTGGTACTGGCAAAGTCATAAAAACGCCGCTCCAGCGTACTAATGGAGTCCGTTGAGATATGAAGCAGCAGAACGGCTGCCACCACTATGATGCCCATAACACTGTCAGAGCGCCATAGAGACGCTGATTTGGCAAGATTCACAAAGGTTCTCCTTCACAATCGTTGGGGCGTGAGTATGCCACCAGCGCGTGGCGTTTTTGTGGGGGCGACATAGAGAGATACATCCGATAAAGATAAAATATCCTTGCACCCTTTTTCACATGTTCCCATTGACATTCTCCCGTGAATGCCTGCTTGCCCCCCTACCACCCCACGCCGTCCTATCTGTGAACTGCCCAATGAGCTGATCAGCCAAATTGCGGCAGGTGAGATCGTTGAGAGACCAGCTTCGGTTGTGCGTGAACTGCTTGACAATGCACTCGATGCAGGCGCCCACCAAGTGATGGTTCGATTATTGGCCGGAGGGGTTCGGTTCATCGGTGTTGAGGATGACGGCTTTGGTATTTTGCCAAATGAACTGCCCATGGCTCTCAAACGCCACGCTACCAGCAAAATTGACTGCCTTTCTGACCTGGAATCGGTGAACACCATGGGCTTTCGAGGGGAGGCACTCGCAGCGATTAACTCAGTAGCTGCTTGCTCAATACTATCAATGGCTAGAGGCCATCATCATGCTTATCTGTTGGACGGGCAAACGGGTGAAATCAAACCGGTTGCCCGCAGCGTTGGCACCACGGTCGAGGTCAAAGAGCTGTTTTCCAACATGCCCGCACGTCGCAAGTTTCTCAAAACAGATGTGACTGAATTGGCTCACTGCATTGAGGCCGTTCGCCGCCATGCGCTTGCCCGCCCCGATGTTGGTTTTGCCGTGTGGCACGATGGCAAACTTATAGAGCAATGGCGACGTTGTGGAGAACTCAACAGTCTTCCCGCCACGGAACAGCGCCTGGCAGACGTACTGGGCAGTGATTTTGTTGAACGATCTGTGTGGGTGGACTTTGCCAGCAACGATAAAACAAGACAGATGTCCTGTGCGCCTGTGGTTCGGGTATGGGGGCGTGCCGGCACAGCGGATGCTGCCCGATCGCGATCTGATTTGCAATTTTGCTACGTCAATGGCCGTTTCGTGCGTGACAAGGTCATTACCCACGCCGTTCACCATGCGTATCAGGACGTGTTGCATGGCCAGCGCCAACCCGTCTATGCACTGAATGTCGAAATCGACCCCACACGGGTCGATGTGAACGTGCATCCAACCAAAATCGAACTGCGATTTAGGGACCCTCGTGATGTTCATCACGCCATTTTTCATGCGGTTGAAAATGCTCTGGCAACACCTTTGTCGATGCAAAGTGCCAATCTCTATTTGTCGGTAAATCCAGTGAGGTCAGGTGGCGTTGAAGATGATGTCATGAAGACATTAGACACAGCGGTACCATCTCATCAGCCTCTAACGCCCGCCAGATATGCGCAGGCAGCTATAAATTTTGAAGCTACCTACACGGTCAGAGACCCAACGACACCATGGGGCAATTCAACTCCAACCCAGATTCCTGAGACATATCCTTATCAGGAAACATCATTCAATCAACCTCTAGGACAAGCCCTGGCGCAGTTACAGGGCATTTACATTCTGACGGAAAACGTACAAGGATTGGTCATTGTTGATATCCATGCAGCTCACGAACGCATACTGTATGAACGACTCAAAGCCCAATGGCAAGACAACCTTCGTGGTGATGAGCAGCATCGCTCAGCTCTGCCCTGTCAAGCGCTGTTGATACCAGCTACTTTCGCTGCCACCCCAACTGAAATCGATACAGCTCAAAATCACGCCATAACGCTCAACACATTGGGGTTGGACATTACACCGTTTTCTGCCAAAACACTGGTCGTTCGCACGATGCCCACCGCGCTGGCGAAAGGCGATGCCATTGAACTCACACGCAGTGTTTTGGCCGAATTGGCTCACCTCGATGTCAGTACCGCCATCGAGCATGCCGTGAATGAACTCTTCGCCACCATGGCATGCCACGGTGCCCTACACGCCAATTGCAGCCTAACTTTAGAAGAAATGAACGCATTATTGCGTCAAATGGAAACCACTGCCCGATCAGACCAATGCAATCATGGCCGCCCAACCTGGCGGCAAATCAGCCTGAAAGAACTCGACGCCATGTTTATGCGTGGCCGTTAAGGATAGTGTCAATCATAAGTTCAGACAACCTGATCTCTTGGATTTTAGGAACTGGGTTAGTTCAATTACTTGTAAAAGTTATTTGTTTTTAACAGCTTATAATAAATTCACACTGTGATGATGACCGGTCAAATGCATGATTTGACCCATATCGACTGCTAAGATGTCGGCATTACAGAATGAAACAATTTGTTTTACAACTAGCAAAATGAGAGAACCGTGAGATCAATACAGATGGTTAAAAAGTATGGCATTTTTATGAAACAAATGAGCATAGTGCTGATCGTGTTGGGTGCCCTGGTTGCACGCGTTCATGCGCAGGATCAAATTTACCGCTGTGGCAACGAATACACCAACACACAGCCTGATGCCCGTACCAAAGGCTGTAGGTTAGTCGAAAGTGGCAACGTGACCGTCGTGCAAGGTACTCGTGTTTTCAAAGCGGTTAAACAAAGTGCGGCCAGCGCATCCAGCAGTCCCCGCTTGGATGTAGGTCAGCAAAAATCACGCGACTCTGATGCCCGCTTAATTTTGCAGACCGAACTTCAAAAAGCACAAGCCCGCCAAGAAGAACTTAAGAGAGAGTACAACGATGGATCGCCTGAAAAACGCGGAGAAGAGGCGCGTAATTATCAAAAATACAAAGATCGGGTGGCTGAAATCAAAGCCAGCATGGTGCGCAACGAGAGCGACATCGCGGGCATTCAACGCGAACTGAACCGCTTAGGAACGCCAACGAAATAACGGCTTCCCACTTAGGATGTGGTCAGTAATAAGTTCCCCCATTTGGCCGTCAGAGTTAAAGATGCAGTGCCAGGCGCAAATCGCGCAGTGTGGCCCAACCACATAAGCGATTTGTAACGACGCAGTTCGCTCAAATCTGATGAGCCTGATGAGCCAAATGCGGAACTTATTATTGACCATATCCTAAACGCTTATTTCGATTCATCTACCGTCTTCTAATAGACTTGATTGGAAACCCATTCCTGGATTTTGCTAACTTGTTGATTTTATAGAAATCAATGGCTTGTTTCCAATAAAGTCCAATGTGAATTTCCTCAAATCCGATTCAACTGACGGATCGTTCATATGGTTGTGAATATTAAAAATATAAAAATGCTTTTTGAAGAATACGCTTATTTCAACTTTCAATTTCCTGAGCCTCAGTATTTGGGAGCTAAACACACACATTTGGCATGGATAAAGAAGTTCATACCCAATAATACAAAAACTGCTATTGATGCTTTTGCAGGCTCTCAATCAGTAGCCTTCCTGTTTAAACAATTGGGATATAAAACAATCACAAATGATTTTTTAAATTTTAATAATCAAATTGGATTAGCGCTGATTGAAAATATAGATATAAAATTAAATGCTGAAGATTTGAGACTTCTTTTTCAGCCCGCTAAAAACAAAAGGGAATTTGAACTTATCGAAAACACTTTTACAAATGATTTTTTTGAAAAAGCAGAAGCTCGGTTTCTGGATAATTTTAGAGCTAACGTTACCATGCTTGAAAATCCAATCAAGCAAGCGCTTGCTTTTGCCGTGATGAACAGAAGTATGACAAGAAAAATCACTATGGGTCATTTTGGACATACACAAGCTTTGGTGTATGCGGCAGACCCTGAAAGAATAAAACGTAATAGAAGTTTGATTAGACCTCTCAAAGATATATTTGAAGAAATACTTCCGATATATAACGATGCCATTTTCGAGAACAAGAAAGAAAACCAAAGTTTTAATAAAAATATTTTAGATTTGCTTCCAACAGTCAATCATGTTGATTTGGCTTATTTCGACCCGCCCTATTGTGACAGTCATGCAGACTATCAAGGTTTTTATCATCTGCTTGAAACTTACACTGAATATTGGAAAGACAAAGAATTTATAAATAAAATAAAACGTTACAATCCCCAGCATGTGAGTGGATTTGATAAGAAAAGGGATGTTATAAACTCATTTAAAAGACTCTTTGAACTTTCAACTGAAATACCAAACTGGTTAATCAGTTACAATAATCGGAGCTATCCTGGAATTGAAGAATTTGAAAAATTAATTTTAAAATATAGAGATGTAAAGGTTGAAGCGAAAACATACCACAAAGGCAGAGGCGGCAAAGGAAGCGTAGCGGGCAGTCAGGAAATTTTGTTTGTTTGCACACCGAAGAAAAAGCATTTTATGTCAGTTAGCCATCAACAGAAAATCGTAAATGAAGGACTTTATTTAAATACTGGGACTCCTTAAGCATTAAGCAAAAGCGAAAAATTAGAAGAATTTAGTTCTGATAAATCAGGTTTATTGTGGCTTCAACTCGAATCAATAATAAGAAAAGAATGGGTTAAAAAATTTCTCAAATTTTCCGCATTAAAAATATCAACCACAAAGCAAGGGCAAAATTTCATGGAATTATTTGAATTGCTTTCAAAAGATTTAAACAAATCCCACACACCAGAAGCGTTGTAACCGTTTAGACCCCTGGCCCAGATGTCGTCATTCCCGCGAAGGCGGGAATCCAGTGTATTTTGGTCTTCATGGATACAAAAGTCAGTCTGGATTCCCGCCTTCGCGGGAATGACGGTGGCGGGGTCTAAACGGTTACGAAGCGTTTGCTCCGTGCAGTCAAATGGGCGAATTTCATCGCCCATTTAACTATCCAAAAGATAGCTAACTACGCAAGCAGGACGGGCGCTAGAGGCCAATTTGTTATGCAAAAAAACTCACTCAAGTTCGTGTAGCTTGACAAGGGAACATTGCCGCATCCACATCACTTTCCTAAAGGCTGAAAATAAATTTACCACGTACACAGACATCAGCATTTTGTGCGCTTCTGTCCAAGGCTGTCCTTTAATTCACATCTCACTTTGGAGCAACCAATGGCCATTAACACCCCCAAACACAAGGACAGCGACGATCTCGACATCGGGCTGCTGCTCAACACTCTGATCGCCTTGCGACGCGGTGATTTTGCAACGCGAATGCCCAGCGACTGGATGGGACTGCCGGGAAAGGTGGCCGATGCCATCGACATGGCCGATCGCACCACGGGCGACTTTGAGCGCGTTTGTCGGTGTGTGACTTGCATGGTTCCTGGGCCAAACTGGTGGATTCCAGTAATACCTTGATTGAAAATTTGGTCAGCCCCTTGAGTGAAATGGTGCGGGTCATCAACGCAGTCTCCACGGGCGATCTGTCGCAAACCGTGCCGCTTGAAGTCGATGGCAAGACATTGGAAGGCCAGTTCCGAAAATCAGCCGAAATTGTCAACGGCATGGTCAATCGCCTGGGCACTTTCTCTGTCGAAGTGACTTGGGTGGCGCGTGAAGTGGGTTCAGAGGGCAAGCTCGGTGGCCAGGCCAGGGTGCCAGGCATGGTGGGCATCTGGAAAGACCTCACCGAATCGGTCAACTTCATGGCCGCCAACCTGACCAACCAGGTGCGCAACATTGCGCTCGTGACCACTGCGCTAGCAACGACAGCCAGTGTCAGCATGTCTATTTGATATATTTTTCAAACGGTTTTACGAATTTTATAATCATATCCTGCGACCTTATTTCTGCTTGTGTAACAAAGTGTTTTAAATATTCTCTTGTCCATTTTTGTTTAGTTTCTGTGTAAGTTTGATCTAAATCACTGACATGAAATTGTATTTGCATAGCTGCTGCCCAATTGATGTATAAGTCAGAAGGATTCGACTTAAATAAATCACCATAATGCGTATCTTTGCATATCAGTAAATTATTTTCCAATAACCAATCAAGCTCAAAATAGTTAATACTAAAATTATCAAATTCATTGTTGTCAATCATTTTTGCGCACAGTTGCGCCAATTTGTATGCAGAAATAATATTAGGTGATTGCGCAGACTTGGACATGTTTCTTGTTTTTATGTCAATAAGTTCGAAGAAATTATCTTTTACAACAAGAATATCTGCAGTATCGTTTTGTTTTTCGTCAAATGGATTTTCAAGACTCCATTTGTCCGTTGCATTTTTTCCGCGACTTAACAAAAACATGACTGTTGGTGAGTTAATTAACTTGTTTCGATCTTCAACACCAATGATCGATGAGTTTTTTGTAAACAAGAAGTTTAAATACTCGTATTGTCGAAATGTATTTTTTGGAAATATTTTTTTAATTTCAGCGTAAACATGTTTATCAAACGGTTCTCCCGCAGCATGACCTGATAAAGTCCCAGAAATCGGCTTTGGAATAGCGCATCCTTTGATGATTTTTTGTAATGTTATAAAATCTATTGTCATGATTTTGTTAAAAAAGTTTATCAATCAGCTCATTTATTTTAGAGATTAAATCGTCATTTTTCATACACACAAGAGACTGGCTAATTTCGGTAATTTGATGGTGGATCATCGTTTCCTCTTTATTGTCCCAATCTATTGCTCGAAATGGAATGCTCGTTATTGGTTTCTCTGAAAATTCAACTATATTCCCTTTGATGATTCCGTTGACTTTGAGCCAATCAAAAGTTCTGTGATGATTTAACCAACATAAAATATACTCAATACTTTCTTTTGTTGATGTCTTTTTGAAAATAGCTGTGACATCTTGTGTTGGGTAAATTCCACTGTTTGCCAATGCAAAACGAAAATAATTTTTATTTGAAATTCGTTCCTTGCATGGCACAAAAATTCGTTTTTCATTACGACTGAATAAACTGAAACTGCGTGGGAATACCCATTGCCAGTAAGGGATTTTTTTGTTGTATTGATAACGTTTTTCAAGTTCAATTTTATAGGGTTGTAAATGACTATAAAAATTTGGATAGATGCGTTTTATATCTTCTTCCTGGTAATTATCCGAAATATACAGGTATCTTGTGATACCTTGATAATAATAAGGTTGAATGTCTTTTGCCTTGACAACATTCAAAACGGATTTTTCCTCATCACTGTTCAAAGAGCGTTCATGAAGCTGAAACGCTTTATCAAGACCGCTCACCAGTCCATTTCCTATATCACAGAAATCTCCAATCGTGTGATAGTCGATCTGGCTACTATTATCAAAAAGTGATTGATTTTGATGTATCTTTTTGCACCTGGCTTCTGTTGTTTTTATTTCGTTTTTCACTTCATCGGTATGTAAAAGCCAACGTTCATTGGTTTGAAATTGAGAAATTGTGAAATGCTTGATGGTTTCAGTCTGTATTTTCTGTCGTAAATTGTCCAATGTTTTTATTGTTAGTTTCTGATTGACATTATGCTTGGAAATATCAATAGTTGCGGTTTTGTGTTTTGATTTTATGTATTTAAAAATAATAATAGAAACAGTGACTTTATCAAAAATTGGGGTTTCATTGAAATGGTATATTTTTTCAAAATAACCGTTTTGAACCATGTAGTCTCGTAATGTTTCCGAATGTGTTGTATTTAACCAGTATTCAGGGCATATAAATATCAATTGGCCATTCTCATTCAATAATTCAATGGCTTTTAATATAAAAATATACGAATAGTCGCACAGTGAATTAAAATATTTATTCCATAAATAGTGATGTGTTAATTCGTTTTTTAATTCATCCTGCATATTTTTCCAGCGAATATATGGCGGATTTCCAATAATTAAATCAAAATTATCATTAATATTAGCCGTGACGAAACTTTCATGTTTGACAAAGGGATATTTATTTGCCAATGAATCATCTATTTCGTAAGCGGTCAAATTATGAAATCCTTTGTGTTTCAATAATTCCAAAAAAATGCCTTCACCGCATGAAGGTTCCAAAATTTTGGCGGTGGCAGGAATGTCAGATAAATCAATCATGAAATCAGCCACCATGTTTGGCGTAAAGTATTGACCATATTTATTTTTTTGTATCATAGTTTTATTCCATCAACGGATTGGTTTATTTTGACGATATTCCTGTGGCTAAATCGTGTGTAACGCAGACACCTTGCGCCACAAAATACCAAAGACTTCAAAAAAACCATTCCACAAAAGCAGGTCACCCTCGTAAGGCGCGCCAAAGATATCACTACAGGCAAAACCCTACAGACAACGGACAGGCTTGCCAACCGCATAAATCCCAGTATCCCACTTTTTGTCAGCTCTCAATGCGCGAAAGCCCGCGATTTACTTGCAACGTTATGATGGGCAGATTTACCACCAAATTAAGTGCCTAAGCAAAAGTTATCCCACATAAAATATGACAAATGTCCTTGATCTGGCTATTATCAAGCTGCTCACGTTGGTCACGGATGGGGATAACAAGCGGTCAACAGAGGAATCTGGGATGAACGCAGACATCATGGCCCAAGCGGATTGTGGAGCGAACAGATTGATTCGCATCCCCCTTTGTAATTTTTTGCAAAGTCTGCTCCAAGTGATTGATTTCCATAGAACTCGGTTCCGTCGAGGCCAAGGGGTGTCTAAACGGCTACGATTGAGTTGTTTTAGTTCAACTGTTGCCAACAATAAGATTCGTCATGGATTTTGCCAAATTCGGCTCCAGGGCTAGTCAACACTGCATAGATTGCTATCATTTTAATATCTTATCACGCCTATGAAACCACTATTGGCCCCATTAGCTTCAGCTTGGCACCTGACCGAGATATTCAAAAAGTCAAACCTCTTTGCGGTCGGTGCGCTGCTCATCATCGTTGCCGTGCTGGCAGCAGCCCGGTCCACGCATTACCTGCTTTTTCACACCATAGCCGAATTGTTTGCCATTGTGGTAAGCCTTTCGATTTTTGTGATGGCCTGGCTCAGCAGCAGATACCTGTCCAACAGCTATCTGATCATGTTGGGCGGCTCTTACGCCACTGTGGGGATGGTGGATGTTTTGCATACACTGACCTTCAGGGGCATGAACCTGTTTCCAAATGTCACAACCAACCATCCCACCCAGTTTTGGCTAGTCGCACGCTTTCTGGAAGCACTGGCGGTGCTGTGCGCGCCTCTCGTCATTGACAAAAAAACCAACTTTTATCTGGTCAGTACCTGTTTTGCGGCGATTGGAACTGCGGCTTGCATTGCCGTGGCAAACCAGTGGTTTCCTGTCACGTTCGTTGATGGCGTTGGCCTGACACCCTTCAAAATTTACAGCGAGTACGTCATCATCGGCATGCTGATCGTGGGTTTGGTCATGCTCTGTCGTTTCAAAAGTCGCTTTGAGCCACGCATCTTTTTGTTGCTGGTCGGCTCACTGGTGCTTGCGATTTTGACTGAATTTTGCTTCACGCGCTACGTCAAGTTTTTTGACTTCAACAATGAATTGGGTCACTACTCGAGGTTTTTGTCAGTTGCCTTGGCCTTCATGGCGATTGTTCTCTCTGGCGTACGCCAGCCTTTGGAACTTATTTTTCGGGAAATGGCGCAACACAAGCACGACCTTGATGCGCTGAATGCCAAGTTGTCTCTGAGCGAAAGCAACCTCACACAAGCCCAGCGGGTTGCCGAGGTTGGCAGTTGGCATCTTGACATTGTCAGTCAGACCTTGATCTGGTCAGATGAAACTTACCGCATCTTTGGTATTCAACCTGGTGTTGCCCAAAACCTTGAGACCTTTGCCAGTTACCTCCCCGCAGACGACAAGGCTGCCGTTTTTGCAGCCTGGAATCTGGCCCTTTTGCGTCAACCCTACGACATCGAACACCGCATTCTTGTGGGTGATCAGATTCGTTGGGTCAGGGAAGTCGCCGAAATTACGTTTGCCGCAGACGGCACACCGCTGGCTGGC
>CAIXMC010000363.1 GCA_903920405.1 uncultured beta proteobacterium | reverse complement strand
GGCCTCGCTCGTGGGCTTTGCACAGTGCCTGTGCTTTGAAGTCGGTGGAGTAGATTTTTCGTTTCATAAAGTGTCGCTGTTTTGCGGATCATCCGCAATTTTTTGGAAGCGACAACTATTCTGACTCAGGGGGAAGCTGCTACGCAGGGTGGATTGATTTTCATAAAAGTTGGAGCCGGATGAATTAATACGCACCTTTGCGCTGAAAAACGACCGAAATTGTTTTCACAAGAATAGCCATATCTGACCACAGAGACCAATTTTTGACATACCAGGCATCTAGATACACACGGGTAGGATAGTCCACATCATTGCGACCGCTTACCTGCCATAAGCCAGTGATGCCTGGGCGTACCATCAGGTAATAGTCCATATCGTCGCCATAACGCGCAAGTTCGTCTGGTACCACGGGGCGCGGGCCTACCAGACTCATATCCCCGTTCAATACATTGAAAAGTTGTGGCAGTTCATCCAGACTGGTGCGCCGCATCATTTCTCCAAGACGGCTCACGCGTGGATCATTTTTCAACTTGAAATCCTGTTCCCACTCGGCTTTGGCAACGGGGTCAGTCTCTAGCAATTGCGTTAAGACATCTTGCGCATCCACCACCATGGACCGGAATTTATAACACTGAAACAGTTTGCCGTAACGCCCCACACGCGTATGACCAAAAATGGGCTGTCCACCGTCCCTGGCCACCTTGTAGGTTAAAACTGCGAACAAAGGACTCAAAAGCAGCAACAAGACGACAGACCCCACAACGTCAAAAACACGCTTGCATGCCTTGTGCAACAGGCTGGCCGAATTGTTGCGCAACTGGATCAATAAAACCTCGTGGCTAAAGAAATTATAAGTTTCCATGCCATACAAAGGCACACCCCGCATGGAAGGGATAACATGTATATCCTTGATATGATTGCGATTAAGTAATCTGATAACCGCATCGCGCTGCCGTGTTTCATTGGCATCCATCGCAATAATGCACTGATAACCTTGCAACTGCCCTACGTTGTTTGACAGCCCGTCCAGCACAACAACGGGAATTGCCGCCACAGGACTTTTGATGTGCTCTACCACTCGACGATGATCACTGCCTTGCAAACCCACAAATGCCTCAACAAAAAACCCCATGCCAGATTCGCTTTGCAGGGCTAAATAAGCCTCTTTAGCATTGTTACCATAGCCAATGATGACAGCGGGAATGCTCCACAACT
This sequence comes from uncultured beta proteobacterium, assembly GCA_903920405.1. GTDB lineage: Bacteria > Pseudomonadota > Gammaproteobacteria > Burkholderiales > Burkholderiaceae_C > Rhodoferax. The sequence continues at coordinate 4,177 of CAIXMC010000363.1, read as the reverse complement.
TCAAACAAATCAGCAGCCACCGACTGACTTGACGCGCTATCACCAGCAATAGAATCAATAGCAACCACGCCCGAAAGAACCAGTGAAGATCAAGATGATTCCCTAAAAGGCCGACAGCCGCCGCACTGGCAAACATAAATACCACAATACCCGTAACAAGCAGCCACAGTTCAGACCAAAATGGTTTGCGACGTGTATAAACCTGCTTGACCAACCCAAACCACAAGAGCCACGCCATGACAAGTACGCCATAAGCTATCATTTCTTGACGTTGAAATACATCCATCAAGCCAAAATGTACAGAGCCATCTTGCTGTGGGGTGTAAGCATTGGCGAAAAGTGCAGCTATAAAAAATGCTACCAAATCCCCCATAATCAAAACCAAAGACTGGACAACTCTGCGCACAATAGCCAACTGGGCTGAATACAACGACAATTTAGACAGGTGTTGGGTTGACATCTTTAACCAGGATTCATCAGTTAGGCGCGCCCAAGTGGGCTACCGGTGGCGCATCTGGGTAGGCGCTTGCGACGCGGAAGGCTTCTTCACACGTCGCCAGTGGCTCCATCGGGTGCGTAGCACTCCCACCCAGGCGGTGAACTGTATTAAAGAAAAAAATGTCAATTTTCATAAGGACTTAATGAAGATTACAAGCAGTCAACTGAGGAAATTAGATTTACGTGAAATAACTTTCATAACCAGAAACAATCCATCAAAAGCCATGAAAGTTGGAGCCATTCGCCATCTGAGTGTTATGACCAACAAGGCCATCCCAACCTGTTTCAAGCGCTCAAAGAATACGCTTGCATGGAGAATGAATAATGAAGAATGACGGTGAGTGTGTGAGAGCCGCCTACACAGTCGGGATTTGAAGTGCAGTAATCAACGAAGGATTTTAGCGATTGGTGAGATGTTTCTCGCAATGATGGCTGACAGGGGTGCGATTCAAAGTAATGTGCTGCAAAGTGATGTGGATGCGGCAATATTCACCAGTCAAGCTGCGCGAACTTGAGTGAGTTTTTTGGTATAACAAATCAGCCTCTAGCGCCCGTCCTGCTTGCGTAAGTAGCTATCTTTTGAATAGCTAAATAGGCGAATAAATTTGTCTAACACGTGTCCTTATGTATCTATGTTAGCTGCTCCACATCACTTTGAATCGCACCCAGTGCGAAATGAGTTCCGCGCAGTTGGTGTCGCGCACGCTACCATTGCGCCATGGAAAAATTTTTCAACACCGCAGGCCCCAACAAGCCTGATATCCATTACACCCTGCTGCCCATGCACAGGATTAACTGGCCAGAACTCTCCAGCCTGATCTGCGCTCAGAAATATTTCATTCTGCATGCGCCGCGCCAGACAGGCAAAACCAGCCTGTTGATTAACCTGATGCACTTTTTGAACGCACAGGGGCAGTATCGGGCGCTGTATGTGAACGTTGAAGCGGCGCAAGCGGCTCGCAATGATGTGGTGGCAGCAACCACCAGCATGGTGCAAGCACTGGAATCTGCCGCTGACTTTTATTGGCCTGACTTTCAAGCTGCAGTGCAGGCGGCTAGGGAGCAGCTTCTGATCACCGCCAGTGGAGAAGGTGTACGCCGCTTACTGCAAACCTGGTCACGTTTGAGCAATAAGCCGTTGGTCATCTTCTTCGACGAAGTCGATGCCCTGATAGGCGACACGCTGATTTCGTTCTTGCGCCAAATCCGCGCCGGCTACGCGCAGCGGCCTGAAGCGTTTCCGCAATCGATGATTTTGTGTGGTGTTCGTGATGTGCGCGACTACCGCATTCACCGCAGCGATGGCGAAATCATCACCGGCGGCAGTGCTTTCAACATCAAGAGCGAGTCCATTCGCTTGGGCGACTTTACCCAAGCTGATATCAAGGCCTTGCTGCAGCAGCATACCGATGCCACCGGCCAGACTTTCGATCCAGGCGTTCTGGAAGAAATCTGGGCGGACACCCAAGGCCAACCGTGGCTGGTCAATGCGCTGTCCTATGAAGCCTGCTTTCGCAAGCTCGAGCAACGTGACCGAACTCAAAGCGTGACAGTGGAGCAGATGCGACAGGCGCGTGAAAGCCTGATTCAACGCCGCGATACGCACCTGGATCAACTGATAGACAAGCTGCGCGAAGACCGGGTTCGCCGCGTGGTTGAACCCATGCTCAAAGGCGAAGAGTTGTCGCCAGATGTGCCAGAAGACGACCGTCAATATTGCATTGATTTGGGATTGATAGCAAGGCGCGACCGGCAATTACAAATTGCCAATCGGCTCTACCGTGAAGTCTTGCCTCGTGAGCTGACTTCCATCGTGCAAGACAGTCTGCAAGGTTTGGCCGAGCAGCCGTGGTTCGTTTTGCCCGATGGCAGTCTGGACATGGACAAACTGCTAGGCTCTTTTGTGCAATTTTTCCGTGAAAACTCCGAGAGCTGGCTTCAGCGTTATGCCTACCATGAAGCTGGTCCTCAGTTGCTGCTGCAAGCCTTTTTGCAGCGCATTGTCAATGGAGGAGGGCGCATTGCCCGCGAATATGGACTAGGCCGGGGCCGTACCGACCTGTTTTTGCAGTGGCCGCTCACAGGGACAGGATTTACCGGTCCCATGCAGCAAGTGGTTCTGGAACTCAAAATTCAGCACAAAGGCAAAGCCACCACCCTGGCTACCGGGCTGAAGCAAACCGCACGCTATGCTGATCAATGTGGTGCAGATAGTATGCACCTTTTGATTTTTAACCGCGACCCTGGCGTGGATTGGGACGAAAAAATTTACCAGGAAAAGCACTGCAATGGCAACCGGGAAATCAGCGTGTGGGGCTTGTGAATAGCTTAAAAATGATAGCTACTCACACAAATCCATCAAGGACTACAGCCTGGTTTGGCACTGATCGTAAGCGCTGAACGGAAAGTTTTCTACGTCAAAAATTACACAAAATTCGGTTCTAACCCGCTCTGGTATTGCGTAGAGTGCTATGTTTTTTGAAATTATGAGGTAGGAAACTTAATGTGAAAAAACTCAAAAATACCAGTGGAAAGTGGAAAGTGGAAAGTGGGAAGTGGTGCGATTCAATTTGTACATGGCATTGCATCCCAACTTTGACGACCAAATGCAAAACTTATTGTTGACCCTATCCTTAATCCGTACATGTCCCATCTCTTAATTTTCCGATTACCTCGCGATGCGCGTGACACACTGTTCATGCTGTTGGTCATCGTCTGGGTGGTGTTGCCCCAGGTGAGCGAATTGCCACTGTGGTGCAGTTTGTTGGGGGCTTCGATTGTGCTTTGGCGGGGTGTGCTGGCGTGGCGTGGGCAGCCGTTGCCTTCCAAGTGGTGGCTGATGGGTCTGCTGGCATTGTCTGTTGGCTTGACCCTGCTGACCTACAAAACCTTGTTTGGACGCGAAGCCGGCGTGGGTCTGATCGTGATTCTATTGATGCTGAAAACCATGGAGCTGCGTGCCCGGCGCGATGCGTTTGTGGTGTTTTTTCTCAGCTTCTTTTTGATGTTGACCAACTTTTTTTATTCGCAGTCTTTGCTCACTGCTGCTGCCATGCTGTTGGCATTGCTGGGTTTATTGACCGCTTTAGTGAATGCGCACATGCCCGTTGGTCGCCCTCCACTGTGGCATTCGGCCAAAATTGCAGGGGGCATGGCCTTGTTGGGCGCTCCCATCATGGTGCTTTTGTTTGTGTTGTTTCCACGGGTGGCACCGCTGTGGGGGCTTCCAAGCGATGCAATGGAGGGGCGCAGTGGTTTGTCGGCCAGCATGACGGTGGGCAATATTGCCAGTCTGGCTTTGGATGAAAGCGTGGCCATGCGTGTGCAGTTTGAAGGAGAGCTGCCCCATCAGTCTGATCTGTATTTTCGTGGCCCTGTGCTTTCGGTCTTTGATGGGCGAACCTGGCAAATTCAAAGGTATGGTCTGTCACGTTTTGCCAGGTTGTCCGCAGATTTGCAGGTGAGCGGGCAGCCCATTCGTTACCAGGTGACTTTAGAACCCAATCGCCGCCCTTGGTTATTGGTGCTGGATGCCACGCCAGACTCTCCTGAATTGGTCGGATACACCACACAGATGACACGCGAATTGCAATGGGTATTGAACAAGCCGGTCACCGATCTGTTGCGCTATAAAGTTATGAGCTATCTCCGCTTTGTGCATGGGCCTCGCACGCCGGTT
>CAIXMC010000362.1 GCA_903920405.1 uncultured beta proteobacterium | reverse complement strand
GTGCTTGCGGCCAATCGTGGGCATTGGACGATCGAGAACCGCTGCCACTATGTGATCGACTGGAACTTTGACGAGGATCGTAGTCGCATACGCAAGGGCTACGGACCGGAAAACGTCACAAGGTTACGCCGTTTTGCCGTAGGGGTGCTGACGCTATTTTCTGATGGAAAAACCAGCGTTGCAGAAAAAATGAGCAGACTCAATCGCAACACCCGTCTAGTTTTTGATTACCTGCGCATGACAAAAAATTCGACGCGGCAATCTTCCGCTTGATAATTTTAGGGAGAACCAATTCACCCTGACCCATCAAGGCTTCACAAGGGTTGCATCTAGCTTGAGTACATGAATTTTGGCTAGTGTCGATTGGGCTTGTACGCGGTTAGCAAAAGGGCCCACACGAACACGCAGCAATGTCTGATCTCGAAGGCGAACATTTTGAATGAAAGCGGGCAACCCAGCCATTTGCAACTTGGCATATGCTTTGCGCGCATTGTTTTCATCAGCAAACAAACCCACGTTGATGTAATGGCCGGGCAACGTGGTGGGGCTAGGTGCGGATAGGGTTGTCTGCTGTGCATCTGATGTATTGGTCGCGGGTAACAGCGGCGTGTCTTGCGGTTTTGAAGCGACCACTGCTTCGATCGCTGGTGCTGCTTTGGACGCTGATGGAGGGGCTGGGGTAGCCTTGGATGAAGCTGGTTTGACAGAGGCTGATGCAGGCGCCACAGCCGATGCAGATGTGACAGCGACGGTTGATGATGTACGCTGAGGTTTTGAAGCGGCCACGGCTTTTGGCTCTGTAGCCATGTTGGATACTGGCTGCCGGGCAGGGATAGCCTGTGATGCAATTGGCTGGACTGGAACTGATGCCGATATCGACTGCACAGCAGGTGAAAATGTGACAGAGACGGTTGCCGATGTGCTCTGCAATTTTAAAGCCACCCCTGCTCTAGGAGCTTTAGCCACCTTGGATGTTTTGGTCTGTTTGACCTGTTGGGATGCTGACGGGTGGACAAGGACGGCCTTTGAAGCGGCAGGTTGATCTGGTACTGGTGCCGGGACGGAAGCGGCGGCTGCAGGTTGGATGGGCTGTGATGCCGGTATCGAATGGGCAGCCGGTTCAGAGGTAACAGCGGCGGCTGATGTCAAAAAACGAGGTGCGACAGGGAATGATACAGCCGGCAAAGCAGGTGTCATCATGGTTGATGTGGATGTGCGCGGACTTTGAAGACCGTGAGCTGACGCTGAGACATGTGTGGCGGTAGGCGGATTGTTTTTATCAAGTATCACTGCACACACTAGCAATGCAATCATGCAAAGGACCACGTTGATCCCGGCCATCATGATCAACCGCTTGCGTGAACTGGCATGAAGGCCGAGTTCAACACAGGCATCGTTCAGTGTAGCGCTGGTCGCCAAAACATCGGCCATGTCGCGGCGACATTTCCTGTAAAAAATGGTGTTGCCCACCAAACCTGGCACCACAAAACTAAGGGTCAGGCAGGTCAGCATCACACCAAGTTCTACGGGTGCTATCCATTGAAACACCAGTCGCCCTAACCCCAGAATCAGCAAAGGCACCACCGTGACCGCCGTAATATAAAGAAGGGCAGCCCCCCACAAATTTCTGAAGATCATCCAAGGAAGGGTGCAAAATCCAGCAGCCCAATTCCATGACAGAATGATTCGCTTTACCGCTTCAAACTGCGTGAAGAGGGGCAGGTAATAACCGGTATTGATGGTGCCAATGGCTGTCTCGTACAACGAAGTGACAGTCCTCTTTGGAAACCTGTCCAGGGAGATGGTACATTTTTCGAAATCTGAAGTGGATGCAGGCATACATTATTTTGGCATGATTTGCCCTGGCTACAATGAAACAGCAATGCGATTGGGTGAGTTTCAAACTGGTGTGGTGGTATCCACCTAGTACAACGCACCGCAAGCTCTATGGGTAACTCATGCCATAAGCGGCTTGCCCTTGTAAGGGGTGTCCCACTTAGGGATGTCCCACTTATTGTTGCTCCAAAAACACATCGCAACTGATTGATTTTTTGACAAGTCGCCATGATTTTTGGGAGTAATAACTGAAGTTTCGGGGTTCATTTTGACCCACAAATATTACACAACCCATTGATTTACGACGAT
>CAIXMC010000361.1 GCA_903920405.1 uncultured beta proteobacterium | reverse complement strand
TCGCCCTTGATGCGCATTCGCTTCCATAAGTGGCTGTCTTCACAGTAAAAACAAATTATTTTTTTGTTTTGAACCAGGAGGGTAAGTTTCATAATCAAGCTCAGATAACACAATGGAAATTATTCGACTTGTCCCCGCACGGCAGAGGCGGCTGCGTACAGGTCATCCAGAATGGCTTTGTTGGTTTTTTCAGGGGTAATGCTTTTGTCAAGTGCCATGAGTTTGTCTTCAACTTCCAAGGCCTCACCCGCACCGAGTTTGCCTTCAAAATAATCCACCACCGACATAATATCTTGACCAGATTTCAATAGAGAAGTTATTTTGTCTGCGGTGAAATATTCCGGCTTGCCCCCAACCAATGCCCATAAATTACCTGTCGTCCCTTCGGGTGCATTCAATTTTTCATCCAAACCCTTGCCCGCCAATGCCAAGCCAGCCATTATTTTCTGTTCTGGCGGTATTTTTTCGGATTGTTCGGGGTTTATATTAAAACTTCGGAGTTTATCCAGGTAATCATCAAAATCATCATACTTGTCCGGAGTAATGCCTTTTTCTGCGGCCTGAAGGGCACGATCGCCTAAATTTTCTGCCGTTTCATCCTTGTTAAAAATACCAAATACCTGACAAACCATGCTGGCTACGTTTGAAACAACCCTAAGAATTTCCATGCCTTTTTCAATGACAGGGACTATTTTTGGTAAGACATTGGTACAAAAACCTGCCACAGCAGGGCCAATACTAGACACAGCAGAAGCAACAGCACTAATAGCCGCTGCAATAATGGGGAAAACCATGATTTATCCTTTCAAGATGAAGTTACAAAAAATTATTGCGTTGAAGGCATCAAATGAAGTTTTTCTGCGTCTGGATGACAATCCATCAGGAACGTCATCATTTCAGTCGCGTCCTTCGTCAGGTAAAACCAGACCATGTTTTCATTGAATGCCTGCGCCTTGGCTGCGGGTACGCTGATCGCATCAATGCCTGCTGTCATCAGGATGCCATTCATCATAAAGCGAGACGTTCGTTTGTTGCCGTCAAAGAAGAATTGTTGCAAGGCTCCGAAAAGAAAAAAGGCGGCTGCCTGTTCAAAGGGTTGCAAAACGCCGCTTTGAAGCGCTTGCAGTCCACTGGCAAAGACACGGTTTAACTCTGGGGCGCCGACTGCGGTTGCCAGTGGCGTGTATCGCCCATGTTCACCCAGGCTGACATCCGGTGTGTAGCCAGTCTCTTGACCCTCACCCCTAAAGTGACCCCACTCCAACGCTTCATGACGCGCAACCATGCCATGTAAATCAATGAACGTCGCTTTGTCCATGGTGAATGTGCCAGCCCTCACCAGCGCCAAAAGATGTCTGGAGCTTGCAGCCAGGTTGAGAACCTGTTCCTGGTCAGCAATTTTTCGTCCGCCAACCGTCACGCCATCAAGCAGAGTCTTGACCTCGGGGAAGGTGAATGGGTTGCCCTCCAGCACGGACGCATCCCAAACAAACTCTGGCAACATGCGATGAAATCGGAAGGTTACTCGCTCGATGGAGTGCGTTGGCACCTTGGCAGGCACGATAGACCTGTTCCAGTGAAATCCGAATGCAGAGAAGATTTCCAGATTTTTCATCTATTCCATTCTTCCCTGAATCACATTCTTGATGTCATCGAGTTTTTTGTAAATCTCTGC
>CAIXMC010000360.1 GCA_903920405.1 uncultured beta proteobacterium | reverse complement strand
TGATTTTTTGACAAGTCGCCATGATTTTTTGGAGTAATAATAAGTGGTGCATACCTAAGTGGGAAGCCGAAATTCCTGATTCCCTTGGAGTCGTGCCAATCACTGCTTGAAAAACGCGTCAAGCAGTCAATGTCAAAGGCCAACCTCTAAAAACTTGAACATCGAGTTACATGTATCCATGTTGGCTGCTCCACATCACTTTGAATCGCACCCATCCGGCGCAGACATCAACAGTTGATGTGCCAAATCAGCCATAGCCCGCATGGAGTGGTCATTCGGCGCTATGGTTTTTGAATTATTGAACTGAACAAAATTGCGATGAATGGACTGCCAATAGGCCGGATCGTAATGGTGGGTTAACAGGTTTTGTACGACGGTTTCCCACTGGCCTGATCGCGCTTGTGCCTGCCAGTTCTCCACCACGCACCGACCTTTGATCGCTGTCAATAAAGACAAACGGTTGCAAAAATCATCCACATAGCGCACCAAAGCGTCGTAGTCTTCTATCAGCAGCGCCACGCGTTCGTCATCAGGCAAATGCACATTCAGGCACGCGCTCATGCGCATGGCATCTATCAGTGCGGCAGGGACTGACACGTTGCCAATTTTTTTGCTTTCGCTCTCTACAAACACCGGCTGATCCTGGCTAAAGCTGCGCAAGGCATCCCAAATGAGGGTGTCAAATCGTTTTTGACTGGGCTGCTGTATGCCGGGAATAGCCCCCAACACTGAACTGCGATGCCCAGCCAGATTTTCCATGTCAAGCACCTGTGCCCCTTGAGTTGCCAGCGCTTGCAGCAAGCGGGTTTTGCCTGAACCTGTTGGGCCACACACCACCTGAAAATGCAATGACGACACCCATCGCGCAATGTCTTGCACCATGGCTGCCCGAAACGCTTTGTAGCCACCTTCAATCAGTGTGACCTGAAAGCCAATTTGGCCCAAAATCAACGCCAAAGCACCACTGCGCTGGCCGCCACGCCAGCAATAAATTAGCGGCTTCCAGTGCTTAGGCTTGTCCATGACCTCATGATCAATGTGACCGGCAATACGACGCGCAGCCAGCGCAGCACCGCGTTTACGCGCTTCAAAAGGATTCACTTGCTTGTAGAGTGTGCCCATATCGCGGCGTTCATCGTTGTTGAGCGTTGGCCAGTTCACCGCATGGGGCAAGTGGTCGTTGGCAAATTCATCTTCGCTGCGGGCATCAATAACGATATCAAATTCAGCCAGACGTGTCATGGCATCAGTTGCTACGAGAAAGATGATACTCATCGGCATTCTCTTGTGAGAACAGACCACACGTTGTCCAATAGCCGGGGTTGCGCTGCATGTGTGGGGTGAATGCGATCCGATTGAAACCAGCGTTGGCTGTCTGGAACGTCCGCCACTCCTTTGAGGAAAAACGGTACTAGGAGCACTTTGCAGGATTTACTCACATCCACAAACAAATTGGCAAACCGTTGGTTATCATCGTGCCCGTAGTTGGGTGGCACCTGCATACCCAGCAAAATCACTTGGGCACCGGTTTTTTGGGCAGCATGTGTCATAGCCGTCAGATTGTCTTGTGTCATGGCCAATGGCAGTCCCCGAAGTGCATCATTGGTACCAAGCTCAATGATGACCAGATGGGGGTGATGCTTGTCCAGCAGTGCAGGCAGACGCATGCGGCCGCCTGTTGTTGTGTCACCGCTGATACTGGCATTGATCACGGTGACCGGCATTTTTTTAGCACTGAGTTTTTTCGGCACTGGTTCAGTTGAATGGGATTTTGTTATGCTGTCATAGGTATCATAAAGAGTTCGTCCCAAGAGAGCTGCTTATCAAAAATTCCTAGTGCAACAGCTGGAACTTTTTTTGTAGTGAAATGGGTCCGTATGAAATTAT
>CAIXMC010000359.1 GCA_903920405.1 uncultured beta proteobacterium | reverse complement strand
AGCATGTTGTGACCTCAACCAAGAAAAAGGTGAACCATGGAATCATCAACAATCAAGTTTTATCAAACTGGCACTTTCACGGTTGGCAATCGCTTGTTGTCCCCTGAATGGCGCAGTGTTCAATCTGATGTGCAGCGAAGTAACTCGCTTAACTCTGGTCACCGCGCCTGTCAAGGTTGCGGCGAGGCCTTGGGGGCGCGCTATGCCATGGATGCTGCCATGGCTGCAACCCACGGTCAGTTGATCGCTGCCAACGCCACAGGCTGTCTGGAAGTTTTTTCCACGCCTTACCCTGAAACTTCCTGGCAAATGCCCTGGATTCACTCGTTGTTTGGCAACACAGCATCTGTTGCCACGGGTATTGCGGCAGCCATGAAAGCCAAGGGGCGGCCAGAAGTGCGCGTGATCGCGCAAGGTGGCGATGGTGGAACGACCGACATTGGTTTTGGTTGCCTCTCAGGCATGTTTGAGCGCAACGATGATGTGCTCTACATTTGCTACGACAACGAAGCCTACATGAACACTGGTGTGCAGCGCTCCAGTGCCACACCGCCTTGTGCGCGTACTGCGACCACCATGTCGGTCGGGCCGCATCCTGGCAACGAATTTGGTACGGGCAAAAACGTGCCACTGATTGCCATGGCACACGAAATTCCCTATGTTGCTACGGCTACGGTGGCTGACCTGCGTGACCTGGAGTACAAGGTCAAAAAAGCCATGTCAATTCATGGCGCGCGCTATATTCATATTTTTGTACCCTGTCCCCTAGGTTGGGGCGCTGCATCGCACGACACCATCAAACTGGCACGGTTAGCCGTTGAAAGCGGAATTTTTCCTGTTTTTGAAGCAGAAAATGGCAAAGTCTCTCGTGTCTCGAAAATCCGTCGCCAGGTTCCTGTAGAGGATTACCTCAAGCCCCAAAGACGCTTTGCCCACCTGTTTGGTAAAAGTCCGGATGTGGCCACCATCGCACGCCTGCAAGCACGGGCTGACCGCAACATCGATCGTTTTGGTCTTTTGGAAAATTAATCATTTCAGAATTGACCACTAAGGGATTGGGGCTGGCTCTGGTTTGTAAGCGATTAACGGAAAGTTTTCTACGTCAAAAAATGTACAAAATTCGGTTGTAACGCGCTCTGGTATTGCATTGAGTGCTACGTTTTTTGAAATTATTAGGTAGAAAACTTATTGTGAATCACTTATCAGTTATCAGCAGTTGGGCCATCTTTCAGGATTTGGTCAATCTCACAAGGAGTTTATAAATGCAAAAACCGTTTGCCATCACTTTGGATGTCGGTAGCTCTCTGGCCAACCACACGGGTTCATGGCGTACCTCTCGCCCTGTTTATTTAAGCCGTATTCCTCCCTGCAATCATCAGTGTCCTGCCGGTGAAAACATTCAGGCCTGGCTGTTTCATGCAGAGTCTGGCAACTACGAACAAGCCTGGCGCACTTTGGTTGAGGACAATCCTTTTCCTGCCACCATGGGGCGAGTGTGCTACCACACTTGTGAAGGTGCATGCAATCGTGGGCAGCTTGATTCTGCTGTGGGCATCAATTCGGTCGAACGCTTTTTGGGCGACCAAGCCATCGAGCAAGGCTGGAAGTTTGCGCCTCCGTCACCATCCACCGGCAAAAAAGTGCTGGTCGTGGGGGCGGGACCGGCGGGATTGTCGGCAGCTTATCAATTGGCGCGCATGGGGCATCAGGCGTCGGTGTTCGAGGCTGGCCCGCTGCCTGGAGGCATGATGCGTTTTGGCATTCCACAGTACCGGCTGCCGCGCGTTGTTCTGGACGCCGAAGTTAAACGTCTTGCAGAGTTGGGGGTAGAAATCCATTACAACACCAAGGTCGCCAATGTGCTAAACGCCAAGCAGCAAGGCGATTTTGATGCCGTGTTTTTGGCTGTAGGTGCTCATATTGCCAAACGTGCCTTTATTCCTGCGGGTGATTCTGCCAAGGTGCTCGATGCCGTGGCCGTGCTCAGGTCAATGGAAGGTGAAGACAAGCCCCTGCTGGGTCGTCGTGTGATAGTGTATGGCGGTGGCAATACCGCCATTGACATGGCACGAACGGCCAAACGACTGGGGGCTACGGAATCCATCATTGTCTATCGGCGCAACCGCGAAAAAATGCCAGCGCATGACTTTGAGGTAGAAGAAGCCCTGCAAGAAGGTGTGCTCATCAAGTGGCTATCGACCATCACGCAAGCTGGCGAATCTTCCATCACCGTTGAAAAAATGGCGCTAGACGATAAGGGTTTTCCACAGCCCACCGGTGAGTTTGAAACCCTGGAGGCTGATTCTGTGGTGCTGGCGCTGGGGCAAGACGTTGATTTGTCCCTGATTGAAAATGTGCCTGGCTTGACGGTCAAAGATGGCGTGGTGCAAGTGGATGGCCAGATGATGACCGGTCACGCTGGTATTTTTGCCGGTGGCGACATGGTTCCTGCCGAACGTAATGTGACTGTGGCCATTGGTCACGGCAAAAAAGCGGCTCGCAACATCAATGCCTGGTTAAATGGCACGGTGTATGTCGCTCGGCAAAAGAGCGAAATTGCCACCTACGACAAGCTCAACACCTGGTACTACAGCGATGCGCCCAAAACTGTACGCCCCATGCTTGACATCATCCGTCGCCAATCGACCTTTGAAGAAGTGCAAGGGGGACTAGACGAGACCAATGCCTTGTTTGAAGCGCGGCGCTGCCTGTCATGCGGCAATTGTTTTGAATGCGACAACTGCTACGGTGTTTGCCCTGACAACGCTGTCATCAAACTGGGGCCGGGCAAGGGTTTTGAATTTAACTACGACTACTGTAAAGGCTGTGGCGTTTGCGTGGCGGAGTGTCCGTGTGGTGCCATCAAAATGGTGCCTGAAGATATTTGAGGGCAATCATGTTCAAACATATTCTTGTGCCTGTCGATGGCTCGGTCACTGCAAAAATTGCCGTCGATAAGGCTATTGGTTTGGTTAAAGCGTTCGATAGCAGGGTCACGGTCATTTATGTGATTGACCCTTATCCTTTCACTGGGGTGGGGACTGACTTTGCTTATGGTCAAGCCGAGTATTTGGGTGCAGCCACAGCCGAAGCCGATGCGGTAATCAAGGTGACCAAAGACACTTTTGAGGCAGCAGGTGTGATGGTCGATTCATCGGTGGTGGAGTCGCACGCCGTTTGGCGCGGCATTGTCGAGGCCGCCACATCTCTACAGGCTGACTTGATCGTGATGGGTTCGCATGGCCGCCACGGTCTTAAAAAGCTGATTTTGGGCAGCGTTGCCCAATCGGTGTTGTCGCACACTCAGTTGCCTGTGCTGGTGGTGCGAGATTCAGATGTCGAACCAAAGTAGGTTTTGTCCATCTTTGATGTTAAAATGCTATATATAAGATAGCTATCAACGCACGCTGCATAAGGGTTAGAGGCCTAAAACACTGTTTTTTTGTGGCTGCTGATGAACCACCTCCTCCACCACATCCATCACCTCCAGCAAGCGCTGTACCTTGCGCAAGAAAGCCTCTGGATAACGTCTCCCAATCCCCGCGTGGGTTGCATCATTACCAACGCTTGCGGGCAGGTATTGGGCCAAGGTCATACCCAGCGTGCAGGTGGCCCTCACGCCGAGATCATGGCATTGCAAGATGCGCAGGACAACGGATGCTCGGTCAAGGGGGCTACGGCTTATGTGACGCTTGAACCCTGTTCACACATGGGGCGCACCGGGCCTTGCTGCAATGCGCTGATAGCAGCAGGCATTCACAGGGTGTTTGCTACCCACACAGACCCTAACCCGCTGGTCAGTGGGCAGGGGATTGCGCGGTTACGGGCAGCCGGTATAGAGGTCATTGTGTTACCCCCTGATGATCCTTTGGCCGTTGCGACACGTGAGTTGAATATCGGTTTTTTTAGCCGCATGATTCGGCATAAACCCTGGGTTCGCATGAAACTGGCGGCCTCTCTGGATGGCAAAACGGCGCTGGACAATGGCATCAGCCAGTGGATAACTTCGCCTGAAGCGCGTGCGGATGGTCACGCCTGGCGGGCACGATCGTGCGCTGTGCTCACAGGCATTGGCACTGTGCTGGCCGATAACCCCAGGCTTGATGTACGATGGGTAGAAACACCCAGACAACCTGCCGTGGTGGTGATCGATAGCCGACTTGAAACCCCGCCAGATGCTGCATTATTCATGGCTGGCCGCGCTTGTACCCTCTACGCTGCGGTGCAAAATGACCTTAAAAAATCGGCACTGGAAGAACGTGGTGCGCAGGTCATTTATCTTCCCCTACAAAATGGTCGGGTGGATCTGGTGGCCATGCTGCATGATTTGGCGCGTCGTGAAATCAATGAACTGCACATTGAGGCCGGTGAAAAGCTCAATGGCGCGTTGATTCGTGACAATTTGGTGGATGAGTTTTTGGTTTATCTTGCCCCCAAACTGATAGGCCAGGGCCGCGGTATGGCTCAGTTGGGAACGTTTGACAGCCTGGTGCAGGCATTGTCACTGGAGTTCAGGCAAACCGACAGGGTGGGGCCTGACTTGCGAATTGTGGCCCGCGCATGTGGCAGGGACACTTTGGCACTGGTTCAGTTGAACCTGGATTCCTCAGTTGACCACTTATTATCTTCACTAAACCGTTATGAAAATTGATATTTGTTACTTCGATGGAATTCACCCTTTGAGTGAAAGCGCTACGCACCCGATTGAACTGCTGGCGATGCGTCTGGGAAAACGAGAGTGGGCTTCAAAGAACACTGGACATTCTTTGGGTGGTACATCATTTCATACGGACTCATTTCACTACAAAAAAAGTTCCATCTGTTGCACCAGGAATTCTTGACAGGCAGCTCTCTTGGGACGAACTCTTTATGATACCTATGACAGCATAACAAAATCCCATTCAACTGAACCAGTGCCGCCTAGCTTTGTCTTCTTGCACCGCGCTTGTTGCGGCGACAATTCGACTTATGGCACTTTTACACATTTCAGAACCCGGGCAGTCCCTTAAATCCCGTGAGCGGCGCATCGCCATTGGCATTGATCTCGGCACCACGCATTCGCTGGTGGCCGCTGTGCGTGATGGTGTGGCGCAATGTTTGCTCGATGCGCAAGGGCGTGCGATTTTGCCATCGGTGGTTCGCTATTGGGCAGATGGCAACCGTCAAACAGGGTATGAAGCCATGGAAGGCGGCGTGACTGACCCCAACAATACCATTGTTTCAGTCAAGCGCTTGATGGGGCGCTGCCTGAAAGATGTGGTGTTGGCCAGTCATTTGCCTTATGAATTCATTGACCATCCGGGCATGTTGGGCTTAAACACCGTGCAGGGCGAAAAGTCCCCTGTTGAGGTCAGTGCCGACATTTTGACAGCCTTGCGTCGCCGCGCCCAAGATGTGTTCAATGCCACGGTAGAGGCTGCCGTCATTACTGTGCCTGCTTATTTTGACGATGCACAGCGTCAGGCCACCAAAGACGCTGCTCAATTGGCTGGCCTGAATGTGCTGCGCCTGATGAACGAACCTACGGCAGCAGCAGTCGCTTATGGGCTGGACAATGCCAGTGAGGGCATTTATGCCATTTACGATTTGGGAGGCGGCACATTTGATATTTCCATCTTGCGCCTCACCCAAGGCGTGTTTGAGGTCATGGCCACGGGTGGCGATTCGGCCTTGGGGGGCGATGACTACGACCACGCACTGGCTGACTGGGTGTTGGATCGCGTGGGTGTTTCGCTTATGGATGCGGCCAGCCCCACCGATAAAGCTATCTTGAAGGTCGCTGCGCGTGCATGCAAAGAAGCCCTATCCACTACTGATTCAGTAGTGTTCAACGCAGTATTGACGGGCATTACAGCCACTTTTGATGTTCATGTCTCAGACCTTGAAACTGCCACCAGCGCATTGACAGCACGCACATTGAAAGCCGTTCGCCGTGTTTTGCGTGATGCCAAATTAACCGTGAATGACATCCAGGGTGTGGTGATGGTGGGCGGATCCACCCGTATGCTGCATATTCAACGTGCCGTGGGTGACTTGTTTGGTCAAGTTCCGCTGACCAATTTGAATCCCGATGAAGTGGTGGCACTCGGTGCTGCCATTCAGGCTCACCAATTGGTAGGCAATAAAGGTTCGATGCTGCTGCTCGATGTGATTGCGCTGTCTTTGGGTATTGAAACTATGGGAGGTCTTGTTGATCGCATTGTGTTGCGCAATGAAACCATTCCCTGTGCCAGAGCGCAAGATTTCACTACCTACATCGACGGTCAAACCGCGCTCGCGCTGCATGTGGTGCAGGGTGAGCGAGACTTGGTGGCTGACTGTCGCAGTTTGGCACAGTTCGAGTTACGAGGCATACCGCCCATGCCCGCAGGGGCTGCGCGAATCCGCGTGACTTTCACAGTCGATGCCGATGGACTATTGAGTGTCAGTGCGCATGAACAACAGAGTGGTGTAGAAGCCCACATTACCGTCAAGCCCTCTTATGGCCTAGATGATGAACAGATCACTCAGATGTTAAAAACCAGTTTTGCCATGACAGGGGCAGACATGACGGCACGCGCGCTTATACAAGCGCGCGTTGATGCCGACCGCATGATTTTGGCGACGCAAAGCGCACTGCTCTCGGATGGCGACATGCTGGACATGGACCAACGTGCCACCATTGAGCACCTGATTGGCAACGTGCAAGCCGTGTACAGTCAGATGGATGCCGCCACCATTGAAGCTGCCACGAAAACCTTGGCTCGGGGCACAGAATCTTTTGCAGCCCTGCGCATGGACCGAAGCATTCAAAAAGCGTTGCCTGGCAGGAATATTCAAACTCTTTGAATGGAAGAATGGGGCAGAAATAAGGATATGCGTTGATGCCGACTGCAAACTGCCCCACCCTGCCGATTCAAAATTGACGGCGTGGTCATGGCACTGCCGATGAGCAACCCCAGCTTTTTTCCAGTGCCAAGAGAACTGAAATGAACCATATATGTTTCCAAATGGTATTCGACTAAAGGATAGGATGAAATGTCATGCAAGGGTACGGAACACGACGGGTGCTCATCTTACAACCAATCACCACATATCAAGAATCGCTCTAAGCGATATGGTCAATAATACGCAATTGATTTATAAAAATAATTATAAATTTACACAATTGAGAAAATCCTTAAAAATCAATTTGTTATACCTTCAAGTCCGACAGGCTGCTCGCATTGCATCCCAACTCTGACGGCCAAATGCGGAACTTATTGTTGACCATATCCTAACTGTCATGGCATCCTGGCCACCCCGAATGATGAAAGAATTTTTTACCCATAAAAAGTGCCTGTAGCCCTTATGGGATAAGGATACATTGCTATTGTTTTCTTTGTTCTTTCACGTTAAAACAAGACAATCAAAAAATGGTGAGTTAAGCTGTGTCAGCAAGACAATCGGATCATCCTTGTTTCAGCACAAGGAAATGACGGACGAACACTTTGGACGTCACCGTTTAGACAACTTGCGCTTGCTCAGGATTTTGTCACTCTGTACCTCCGTAAAATTTGATGAGATTGATATAAATCAATAGCTTATTGATAATCATCACGGACGGTCACGGGTGGGGGTGCGTTTCAAAGTGATGTGGTGAGTGGTTCACTTGATATTCGCTGCCAATAGCTATCCCACTGACGATTTGCCCGATTGAGCCTCAAGGCCAACATATGCTCGGCATTGTGTGATCGCCACCAAGCGCCAGGGCGTTT
>CAIXMC010000358.1 GCA_903920405.1 uncultured beta proteobacterium | reverse complement strand
ATGGGTTAGACATGGTAGGTTCTTTCTCAAACAGTGTGATAACAGCATCGTGAAATATGGCACTTTTTCGTTTTTTTCAAGTCTATTGAACGGTATTGGGTCTAAACGGTTACCTTATTATTACTCCCAAAAATCATGGCGACTTGTCAAAAAATCAATTAGTTGCGATGTGTTTTTGGAGCAACAATAAGTGGGACATCCCTAAGTGGGAAGCCGACATCCTTAAATTCGCCCAACTTTGAATTGCACCCGTAGCAAACCAACCATGCCATTTCGCACCTTGCCCCCCTTATCGCTCTATGTTCACCTGCCTTGGTGTCTAAAAAAATGCCCTTACTGCGACTTTCATTCGCATGAAATACGCGCAGCAGACCTGCCTGAGCAACGCTATCTGAATGCCTTGATGGCTGATGTGGAGTCTGCACTTCCGCTGATTTGGGGGAGAACAGTGCAGAGCATATTCATTGGCGGGGGTACGCCCAGCCTGTTTTCACCACAAGCCATTGACCAATTGTTGTCCGGTCTGCGTGCCAGATTGTGCGTCAATGCCCTCTGTGAAATCACCTTGGAAGCCAACCCTGGCACGTTTGAGACAGACCGTTTCAAGGCGTATCACCAAGCTGGAATCACACGCCTGTCCATCGGGGTACAAAGCTTTCAAGACGATTTTTTGAAAACACTAGGCAGAGTACACAACCGCGCACATGCACTTGCAGCAGTGCATGAAACTGCACAAATTTTTGACACTTTTAACCTTGACCTGATGTATGCCCTTCCAGGTCAAACGCTAACCACATTGCGACAGGATGTGGCGACTGCCTTGTCGCTGCAACCGCCACATGTGTCCATTTACCAACTGACCATTGAGCCAAACACCCTGTTTGCAAAATATCCACCCGCAGTGCCAGATGAAGACACTGCCGCCGATATGCTGGACATCATCACCAACATGACAGGGGATGCCGGGCTGCACCGCTATGAGGTGTCAGCCTATGCAAAAGCAGGTCATGCGTGCCAACACAACCTTAATTACTGGCAGTATGGTGACTATCTGGGCATTGGCGCAGGCGCTCACAGCAAAATCAGTTTGGCTCACCAAGTGCGACGTCAGGTACGCTGGCATGATCCGGCACGCTACATGGCGCAAGCGCTTGCGGGCAATGCCATGACACAAAACAACGAGGTGAGCAGAGCAAACCTGACTTTTGAATTCATGCTCAATGCGCTGAGACTGGCAGATGGCTTTGATGTGCAATTGTTCATGGAACGCACCGGTTGCGCCACCAACATCACAGGCATTCTTGACAACGCTGCACAAAAGGGGTTTGTGACGTTTGATGGTATTCATGTGCAACCCACCGCACAGGGTTTCGATTTTTTGAATGACCTGCAAATGATGTTTCTACCTTCTTAGGACGGGTGCGTTTCAAAGTGATGTGGTGAGTGGTTCACTTGATATTCGCTGCCAATAGCTATCCCACTGACGATTTGCCCGATTGAGCCTCAAGGCCAACATATGCTCGGCATTGTGTGATCGCCACCAAGCGCCAGGGCGTTT
>CAIXMC010000357.1 GCA_903920405.1 uncultured beta proteobacterium | reverse complement strand
CGACGCAGTGCGCCCAAATCTGACGAGCCAAATGGGGAACTTATTACTGACCACATCCCTAACTCTTTTCCTTGTATGTATTCATGTTGGCTGCTCCACATCACTTTGAATCGTACCCGTGACGTTCACTGGGTAGTGGTTATGGGGATATCCGTACTTTGGAATTCTTGAGCCTGTTGATTGCATAAACTAAAGGGGGAAAGCAGCCGTTTGCTGCGTTGTAGCGCCATCAAGTTGATTTTTCAACCGCCGATAAAGTTGATGTCACTTCACAAGTCAATAGGTGCATTATGTATAAATCTTCTCTTTCAACTACCCCATCCGATGGTCTTGAGTCATGTACCGCGTCGCGAAGTGGGTACGATTTGGTCACGTTGCTCTACGATGGTTTTCTTGACCGCTTGCAATTGGCAGTACAGGCCACAGAGCGTGGTGATGTCTTGTCCAAGGTGCATTACATCGGCAAGTCGCTCAAAATTCTGACGGAAGGGTTACAAACAAACCTTGACATGGAGGCCGGTGGTGAGTTGGCGCAAAATCTCGATGCCCTGTATGATTACTGTGGCGTGCGATTGATTCTGGCTAATGCACACAATGATCCTGATCTATTACGTGAGGTTTATCAATTGATTGAGCCACTGGTGGGTGCATGGAAGCAAAACCGTCCCATCTTTTCTGAGGAAACCATGCATCAGGAGGGTAGCGACAATGCTTTGTCTGCAGATACAAACTTGTTGGACGGGTTTGGCAATACCCGCGTGGTGGGTGCGAGTATTTATTCAAGTTTAGTTTCACAGGGGTACGAAATGTCTCAACAGTTGATTGATTATTACAAAGCCATCGAAGACAGCAGCCGTCAGATGCTCGACGCTGCCAAGTTGGAAGATTGGGATCAGGTGGTGCGCTTTGAGGGAGTTTGCGCCGTGTTGATTGGGCAATTGCGTGAGCGTGCGCATGATGAGACCTTAAAGCCTGAGCAACGTGCAGAAAAAACTCGTATCATGCAGCGCATTTTGAGCAATGATGCAGAGATTCGCTACCTTGCAGAGCCTTGGCTCAACCATTTTGAGCAAAACATGGTCGCTCCATGCAGGTATCTTCACTGATTTAGGGTCAGGCGGCACAAAAAAGGTTGCAGGGAATTTTCATGACCGAGACTGTCGCAGATGTTATTTCCGAGAGTTTGATTCGTCAATACGACGTGTCGGGTCCGCGTTACACGTCCTATCCAACGGCTGACCGTTTTGTAGAAACATTTACCGCGCAGGATTATGTGCGGGCATTGGAGCAGCGCAGTTGTGATGCAGCTGCGTTGCCACTGTCGCTGTATGTTCACATTCCGTTTTGTGATTCTCTGTGCTATTTTTGCGCATGTAACAAAATTATTACCAGGCATCATGATCACACGGCGGACTACTTGCGTTATTTGAGTTTTGAGGCTGATTTGCACACCAACTGCATGGGGTTGGGGCAAATGGTCTCACAAGTGCATCTGGGCGGAGGTTCTCCTACTTTTTTGTCAGATGATGAATTGCGTCAACTGGTGGATATGTTGCGTTGCCATTTCAGTTGGGCTGAAAAAGGTGAATATTCCATCGAAATTGACCCCAGAGCGGTTGATGCAGCAAGGCTTGATGTGCTGGCCGATCTGGGGTTTAACCGGCTGAGTTTTGGGGTTCAAGACTTTGATGTCACTGTACAAAAAGCAGTTCATCGCATACAACCGTCAGAACAGGTTTTTGCAGTGATGGAAGCTGCACGACAGCAACATTTCAAGTCGGTCAATATGGATCTGATTTATGGGCTGCCCAGGCAAACACCAGAGTCTTTTGCGCACACACTTGCACTCATCATTCAATTGCGCCCTGACCGGATTGCTTTGTACGCGTATGCCCATCTGCCAGATCGGTTCAAGCCCCAGCGAAAAATAGTGTCAGAAGATATCCCCCAGGCGGCTACCAAAGTGACCTTGCTCGCACAATCCATGGCAGCACTCATGAAGGCTGGGTACGT
The DNA here is from genome assembly GCA_903920405.1 of uncultured beta proteobacterium. GTDB lineage: Bacteria > Pseudomonadota > Gammaproteobacteria > Burkholderiales > Burkholderiaceae_C > Rhodoferax. The sequence continues at coordinate 564 of CAIXMC010000357.1, read as the reverse complement.
TTATATCGGCATGGATCATTTTGCATTGCCGAATGATTCTTTGGCTATTGCCAAACGCGAAGGACGATTGAACCGCAACTTTCAGGGTTACAGCACACAGCCTGATGGTGATTTGGTGGGTTTGGGCGTATCTTCCATCGGTCGTGTGGGTGCAACCTACAGTCAAAATGCCAAAACCATGGAAGCGTATTGCAAGAGTCTGGATCAAGGTCAATTCCCGGTGGTGCGGGGCTTGGCGTTGTCTTGTGATGATGTGGTGCGACGTGCAGTCATCATGGCGCTGATGTGTCAGGGCAGACTGTTGTTTTCGTCCATTGAATTGGCTTATTTGATCGACTTCAAAGCGTACTTTGCCACGGAATTAAGTCTTCTTCAAGAGAAGGTGGATCAGGGCTTGGTCACATGCAACGCCATTGGAATTGAAGTCACAGCCAAAGGCTGGTTTTTTGTTCGTGCCATTGCCATGGTGTTTGACCGCTATTTACAAACAGACCGCACAGGGGCGAGGTTTTCAAAAATTTTATAGGTGGTCAGTTTGCCACCCAGCAAAAGTAAAAAATAAGT
>CAIXMC010000356.1 GCA_903920405.1 uncultured beta proteobacterium | reverse complement strand
CCCCATTTTTGGCCGTCAGAGTTGGGATGCAATGCTAGGCGCAAATCGCGCGGTGTGGCCATGCCACATAAGCGATTTGTAACGACGCAGTGCGCCCAAATCTGACGAGCCAAATGGGGAACTTATTACTGACCACATCCTTAGTACTGCCCATCACCTGACCCAACTAGCATGACTCACATGACAACACCTCCACAGCCTTCCTTGCCACCACTTCAAACCCTCAACCCCCTGACCCTGCCGCTCAAAGGCATGCAGGTGATTGAGGCTTCGGCGGGCACCGGCAAAACCTGGACGCTTGCAGCGCTTTATTTGCGACTGGTGTTGGGCCACACGCCAGGCAGTACCGAAGTCAATCAAGGTTTGTACCCGCCTCAAATTTTGGTCATGACCTTTACCGAGGCTGCGACCTCTGAACTTCGCAAGCGAATTCGTACACGTTTGTCGCAAGCGGCACGATTTTTTCGTGAGGGTGACAAGCCTGGGGACGACTGTGATGATTTTTTGCGCTGTCTGCATGCTGATATTGCCACTGATGATTGGCCAGTCTGCGCTGACCGTCTGGAGATGGCCGCGCAGTGGATGGACGATGCAGCCATTTTTACCATTCACGGCTGGAGCAGCCGCATGCTCAAAACCCATGCTTTTGACAGCGCCAATTTGTTTGAGCAAAGCCGCGTGCAAGACAGTGATCAGCTTCGACTGGTGGCAGCACAAGACTATTGGCGCAAATGGTTTTATCCTTTAAGCATGGATCAAATTGACGCAATGCAATTTTTGGGGACAACACCAGACGAACTGCTCAGTCAACTGGGCGCATTGTGGGCGCAGGCCGATAAAACTCCGCAAGCCATCACAGCGCCCTCTCAAACGCCCGATGTGCTGATAGAGAATTGGGAGCAGTGGCAAAGCCAATTTCAAACGCTAGAGAGTGCGGCACGCTCTGCCTGCACGACGGCACTCATTGACCTGCTCCATCAAACCATTGCTGCCAGAAGGCTCAGAAGTTATCTGACTATCTGGCCTGGCAAGCTGGCAACCTGGGCACAGGGTGAGTCCATCGCGCAAATGAAGAGTAAGGACAAGGAGTCTGCGATCACCCTCCTGGAGCGGTTTTCCTTGACAACCTTGCTGCAAAAAAATTGGGACGATGCCAGCAAATACCCTGCGTTTGAACATTTTGACCGTTTTGTTCAGCACGCTCGGCAAGAACCTCAAGTCCGTGAACAACTGTTAGCTCACGCTGCGTATGAAATTGGCGCTGCGTACCAACAAGCCAAAGAACGTCTGTCTCAGTTTGATTTTTCAGATTTGTTGCAAAACCTCTACCGCGCCTGCCAAGCCCCTGATGGGCGGCTGGCCTCTGCCATACGCCAACAATATCCGGTGGCTTTGGTGGATGAATTTCAAGACACTGACCCTTGGCAATACGGCACATTGTCCAGAATTTATGGCAAGTCTGACAGCACCTTGGACACAGGGTTGATTGTGATTGGTGACCCCAAGCAGGCCATTTACAGCTTTCGCGGGGCAGATTTGAACACCTACCTGACTGCGCGCAGCCAGGCCGATGCCATTCACACCCTCACGGGCAATTACCGCTCTGCCGAAGGTGTGGTGGCAGCGATAAACCATGTATTTGAACGTGCTGACAAGCCGTTTGGACAGATTCCTTTTGAAGGCGTGCATGCTTGCAACCCATCGGTTTTGCCGTTGCAAATACAGGGGCAGGCGCACCCCGCCATGACCGTCTGGCACTTGACCCCATGTGATAGTGTCGCCAAAGACAAGGTGACAACAGCATTGGCGCAAGTGTTTGCCACACAAATGGTGGATTTGCTTCAGCGTGGCGCGGCAGCACCTGGAAATATGGCCGTGTTGGTACGCAGTTGGAATGAAGCACGCGCCATTCGCAAAGCCTTGTCGGAGCGTGGTGTTCGCAGTGTGTATTTGTCAGATCGCGACAGTGTGTTTGCCACGCAGCAGGCTTTGGATTTGTGGCGCATTTTGAGGGCAATCGCCAACCCGCGTGACACCCGACTCATCCGGGCAGCCCTGTGTACGAAGGTGTGGGGACAATCATGGGACGAGCTTGAAACCCTGTTTCACCATGAATCAGCCTGGGACGATTTGACCGAGCGTTTTCACCATTGGCAAGGCCTGTGGCAGCGCCAGGGCTTTTTGCCCATGTTGCACCACCTGCTGCACGACCAGCACATTCCGTTGCGCATGCAGAATTCACAAAATGGTAATGACAACGGCGAACGGTCGCTGACCAACCTGCTGCATTTGGGCGATGTATTACAAACTGCCAGCGTGGAGCTGCAAGGGGAAAACGCTTTGATTCGTTATCTGGAAGACCAATTGCGACACCCAGAGGCCAGTGGCGATATGGCGCAATTGCGACTGGAGAGCGATGCCCATTTGGTGCAGGTCATTACCCTGCACAAATCCAAAGGCTTGCAATACCCGCTTGTTTTTTTGCCTTTCATATCCAACTACCGTGCTGAAAAAGATGATGCCGACAAGGATAAGGATCGCTTGGCCGAGGACATGCGACTGCTTTATGTGGGACTGACCCGCGCAGAGCGAGCAATTTGGGTGGGGGTGGCGCAGGTCAAAGGCGACATGGATGGCAAAACGCCCAAGGTTCGCAGTGCCTTGTCGTGGTTGTTGGGGCGCACATCGACTGACGATTTGTCACAGCGTCTGCAAGGCTGGGCATGCAACGACATCATGGTGCAAACAGCGCCCATGCCTACCGATGCACGCTACATCCCTGATGAACCCGCCAAAGTCTTCAAACCTGCCAAAGAACCCCAGCGCCATGTGACCCGCCACTGGTGGATAGCCAGTTTTAGCGCCTTAACTTCCCATTTGGCCAGGCCTGCGTTGTTGGAGTCTGAACAAGACGATCGCTGGTCTGATGCACAAATTGACGCACACATTTCAGCCGATGCCACTGAAACAGTGCTCGCGGCAGAGGTTTCTCCCTGCAAGTTCAATTCTTTTGCGGCGGGCAGCGCTTATGGCACATTGCTGCATGACCTGTTGCAATGGCAGGCGCAAAACGGCTGGCCTGCTGCCCATTCACCCTCTGGTACGGCAGCATGGCACAAACTGATAGCGCGCAAAGTGCAGCGATTTAACCTGGAAGACGAAGCACAAACATTGCTCACCGAGTGGATAGCTGCCATTGTCAGTACGCCTTTGCCTTTGCCTTTACCTTTACCAGAGTCTGAGAATAACGCTCTTATATTAGGAGCTAACAATGCACGCCAGTATTGGGCTGAGATGGCTTTTATCCTTCAAGTTCAGTCACTGTATGCCTGGCAAATTGACCGTCTGATGCATCGCTACATTCACCCCGATGCCCCGCGCCCTGCTTTACACCCGTGCCAATTGGAAGGGATGCTGACGGGCTTCATTGATTTGGTGATTGAACATGCAGGCCGCTACTATGTGCTGGATTACAAATCCAATAAGCTCCGTGATTACAACAAGGTACAGATGCAAGAAGCCATTTTGGCGCACCGCTACGATGTGCAAATGACCCTGTATGTGCTGGCGCTGCACCGTCTGTTAAAAGCACGACTGCCGGGATACGACTACGACGTGCATGTGGGCGGTGCGCTCTATTTGTTTTTGCGCGGCATCGACCAGCCCGGTGCAGGCTTGTACGCCTGTCACCCCCCCAAAGCCTTGATTGAAGCGATGGATATTGCGTTTTCCAAGACCCCTGCCACTGAGATTGCATGATGTGTACCACTGAAACAGCCCCCTTAACTCTTCCTCTGAGCGCACTGGACTTGGCGTTTGCCCAATTCCTTCAAACCGTGCAACCCAGCACTGACCCACGCCACAGCTTGCTAGCCTCTTTGGTGAGTGCGCAGTTTGGACGGGGTCATGCGTGTTTGGATATGGACGTGCTGCAACGCAAAGGCCCCTTGGCATTGGGATGGGATTCGCGCCTTTCGGAATTACTGCCCACGGATTTAAGCCAAGCCGCCGCCACTTTGCCCTGGATTCATGGCGATGAGGCCAACAGTCCGCTGGTACTCGATGGTCATCGTTTGTACCTGCGCCGCAACTGGTCTGCCGAGCAAAGCATTCGCGCGAGCATCCAGGCACGTTTGGCACAACCTTGCCCGGTGCCCGCCAATTTGGCGCAATCCCTAGACACCCTGTTTGAATCGTCACCCACTACAGACTGGCAAAAAATAGCCTGTGCTTTGGCCGCTCGCCAACGTTTTACGCTGATGACTGGCGGCCCTGGCACGGGAAAAACTACCACGGTCGTGCGCTTGCTGGCCTTGTTGCAGTCTGACCCCGCACGGACCCATGCCCCTTTGCGCATTGCATTGACCGCTCCTACTGGCAAGGCTGCAGCGCGATTGACCGAGTCCATCGCCTATGCACTTGCCAAACTGCCCACAGCCATTCAGCAGCATGTCTCCACAAAAGCGGTGACTCTTCACAAACTTCTGCAAGTGAGGTCTAACATAGCCCAAGACACTGTGCCTGAATTGGCAGTCGATGTGGTGGTCGTCGATGAAGCCTCGATGATTGACTTAGACATGATGGCACGCCTCTTGACTGCTGTGCCTTTGAGTGCCAGTTTGATTTTGCTGGGCGATAAAGACCAACTGGCATCGGTTGAAGCAGGTGCTGTCATGGGACAACTTTGTGCTGGCGCACAGTGGGGCAATTACACGGCAGACACTGTGAACTGGATTGCTCAAACTACCAGGCAAGACGTGAGCGCTTTTGTAGGGAATGGCACAGCACTTTCCCAACAAACCGTCATGCTGCGAACCAGCCATCGCTTTGCTGAGGGCAGCGGTATTGGGCTATGGGCCAAGGCCGTGAATGCAGGAGATGTGGCGGGGGTTCACCATCTATGGCATCGCGCCCCCGATTGGCACAGGGATTCACCCGCCACAGTGAGCCGCTTGCAGCCCACTTGGCCCAATGATTCGCATTTAAGCGATCTGGTTCAACACGGCTGGCGGCATTGGCTTCTTGCACTGCAAGCCATGCCATCTGACGAATGCAGCGACGCGCAGGCACTGGCAGCGTTAAAGGCATTGGGCGAGTTTCAGGTGTTGTGTGCCGTGCGTGAAGGCCCTTGGGGTGTTGAATTTTTGAACCGCCGCTTGGCCACAAGCCTGGGTTTTGCGCCTGAGGGCTGGTATGCCGGTCGCCCCGTGATGGTGACGCGAAACGACTACGCCCTGCAACTAATGAACGGCGACATTGGCCTGTGCCTGCCCCACAGCCAGGGTTTGCGCGTGGCGTTCGCCAACGGTAATGGGCAAGGCGGCATCCGCTGGGTATTGCCCTCCAGACTGGATGCTGTGGAGAGTGTTTTTGCCATGACAGTTCACAAATCCCAAGGCTCAGAATTTGACCATGTGACCCTGGTGCTGCCAGATACCGGCGCAGCAGTGCTCACACGTGAGCTGCTTTACACCGGAATGACCCGCGCCAAAACGCAACTCACCTTGATCGTTCCTCAAACCCGTGTGCTGCTGCGTGCAGTGGAGATGAAGGTGCTGCGCAGCGGGGGACTGACAGGGCTGTAAGGCTTGGTTAGTGGTTAGGTTAGGATCGTTTGCAAAGTCACAAATTTTCCAATATAAACTCTATATAACTGTTTTAAATCATTTAGTTAGGTTATATTTCCGAACCTAGAAACTGTAAATCACAAGACCACCATGCCCACTATCAAAATATTGCCCCATCCTCACTACTGCCCCGATGGCATTGAAGTTTCAGCTTTTGAGGGGATGTCCATTTGCGAAGTCCTTTTGGCCAACCACATTCCCATCGAACATACCTGTGATATGAATTGTGCCTGTGCCACCTGCCATGTGATTGTGCGCGAAGGTTTTGACTCATTGGAAGAAGCACAAGACAAAGAGGCCGACCTGCTGGATCGTGCCTGGGGCTTGCAGTCGCAATCCCGTTTAAGCTGTCAGGCCATTGTGGCGCAGCAGGACCTGGTGATTGAAATCCCCAAGTATTCCATCAACCAAGCTCAAGAAAACCATTAAGCAGTTTGCCATGCGTCAAATTTTTCTAGATACCGAAACTACCGGCTTGTCACCCGAAAACGGCGACCGCATTATTGAAATTGCCTGTGTTGAGATGATTCATCGCAAACTCACCGGCAATAACCGCCATATCTATGTGAACCCTGGGCGCGACAGCCACGAAGAAGCCCTCAAGGTTCACGGCATCACCAGTGAATTTTTAAAAGACAAACCCACCTTCGACAAAATTGCTGAAGATATATTGGGATATTTGCAAGGCGCTGACATCATCATTCATAACGCGCCGTTTGATCTTGGTTTTTTGGACATGGAACTTGCCAAAATAGGCAAACCCAAGTTCAATACCTTTGTGGCCAGCGTGACCGATACCCTGGTGATGGCCAAAGATTTGTACCCGGGCAAACGCAATTCACTCGATGCCCTGTGTGATCGTCTGGAAGTTGATCATTCAGGCAGAACGCTGCATGGAGCGCTGCTGGATGCCGAGTTGTTGGCCGACGTTTTCATCCGACTCACGCGAGGACAAAATGTGTTGTTGATGGATGACAGCCTTGGCACTCATGGCAAAAATCTGAATGTCAGTGCGATCGACTTGCGCACTTTCGATTTGCCCATCATCAACCCCAATGCCTTGGAACTGGCAGCGCATGAAGATGTCTTGAATCAAATTGACAAATCCAGCAAGGGTAAAACAGTTTGGCGCAAACTGCCATCAGAAACGTGCGCTTTAACCTAGATTCCTCAGTTGAACGCGCCCGAGTGGGCTACTGGCGGCGCGTCTGGGTAGGCGTGACGACGCTGCAGGCTACTGCCTGCAAGGAGGAACAACACCCCCAGACGTGTAGCCAGTAGCTCACTCTGGTGCGTAGCGCTCTCACCCAAAGGGTGAACTCCATCGAAGTCACAAATATCAATTTTCATAACGGTTTAGTGAAGATAACAAGCGGTCAACTGAGGAATCTAGGTTT
>CAIXMC010000355.1 GCA_903920405.1 uncultured beta proteobacterium | reverse complement strand
TGCGCTGGCGTAACCGTTTAGACCCCCTCCCACTTTTGGGAAATTTGTCCATAACCGTCCATAGCAATGAACAGAAGTTGTTGTTCTGTATAGAACCCAGTGATCGCTAAGACTGCACACAATGCCAAAATCCTAAAAATGCTGAGGGGGGTCTAAACGGTTACGCGCTGGCTACCCTGAGCGTAACCGTTTAGACCTCATGTCAAATGTCGATAGGGGTAGAGGAGGGCTTTCGCCCTCCCCTACCCCTATCGATGGTGGGGTCTAAACGGTTACAGTTTTGTTAGCGTGAAATTTAAATAGGAGTTAGATTTGTGCAACGTAATTGTTTGTGTTCCGATATATAAAAAAATATTGTATTCCTTAGATGCATATTCTTTGGATGTATCTCTCGCTGCTTTGCATGGTCGAGATATACGATTCATCTGCCCTAAGGGATTGGACATGAGTTATTATTTTGATCGCTATGGAAAAATCATTGTTGTAGAGTTTGGGTGTGAATCTTTTGCTTCCATTGCGGGCTATAACCGCTTGCTGTTGAGTCCATCATTTTATGAACACTTTGCCGAATACGAATTTATGATGATCCTTCAAACTGACGCGATTGTGTTGCGTGATGAGCTTGCCATGTGGTGCGTGCAACCATTTGATTATGTTGGTGCGCCATGGCCTGATGGCCTAGAATTGTTTGTTAATTTAGGCACTTTTCAAGGTGACAAGGGGCGACGGGTTAGAGCAACAGTTGGCAACGGTGGACTGAGTTTGAGGCGCATTAAAAAATGTATTGCGATACTGAGAGAGTTCCCTGATGCCATCGAGTACTTTCAACGCTCAGGGTCTAGTGAAGATTTATTTTTCTCTTTCATGGGAAATCTTTCTCTAGATTTTGTTATGCCAAATGAAATAACCGCATCAAGGTTTTCTCTGGAACTAAAGCCCTCTTTTTATTACGCTATAAACGGCGAACATCTTCCGATGGGTGGACATGCATGGTGGAAATATGAAATGGATTTCTGGAGAAAAGTACTGCCACCTTCAGTCGCACTTGATTCCTTATTAATGTGTTGTACCGAGTCTGCCGTCAAGGTTCCCTGATGGCTTCTTGCAGCCCCTTGGTGAGCGGCCATGCCAAATAGGAAATCACAGACCGCTGCCCAACCACAATCTCAGCCGACAGAGTCATTCCTGGCAACAACCGCGATCCGTCTTTCATATTGGTTAACTTTGGTGTTTCAAGCGCAAGTCTAGATAAATAAAAAGCATTGGCTACGGGACTACCTGCAGCATCTTTTCTAAATGCATCTTCGCTGATGGTGCGCACTTTGGCATCAATCGTACCGTGTTTTTGATACGGAAAAGCATCCACCTTCACATGTACTGGATGCTTTACCTTGATATAACCAACATCTGCCGCTTCAATTTGAACCTCTGCTTCCAATGTGACATTTAATGGCACCAAGGTAAAAAATGTTTCTGCCGCTTGAACGATAGACCCAGTTGACAATTTGGCAATTTCGAGCACAACAGAATCCACCGGCGCTGTCAAAGTGACCATTTTGGATCGCTTGTCGGCTTTTTGAATTTGTTCTTTGAGTGAATCCCTCTCACGCGAAATATTCAACAAGTCTTCCATAATTTTTTGCCGCCAGCCTTTCTCAAATGCCATTCTTTCTGAATCCACTGCGGCTAAGTCACGTCTAATTTCTACCTCTCGATTACTGACCAGCTCTAACTCTCTTTCGACTTCTTTAGTTCTTTGCTGTGCTTCCAGAAATTGCAAGGGCGCGCCAAATTTTTGAGCCACCATTTTTTCCTGCATCTTTTCAATTTCTTTTAAAGACTTGAGACGTGATGCCACAAATTGCTGATCCCTGCGATTGGTTGCTAAAGCTGCTCGCAATTTTGCTGAGTTTTCAGAAATTTTCATTTGCTGGGCTTGGTAATTGGCCTTTCTTTCCAGCATCAACTGTGCCTGCAATTCATCGTCCGCATTGTTGTCAGCTTTACTTTCAGAAATTTCTCCTGTGAGTTCCAGTTCAAACCCCTGAATTTGTGTCTCAAGACTGGCTAACCTTGCCTTGAGTTGAGATTCATCGGCCTGTGCAAATGTGGCATCCAATGTTGCCAAAGTGTCGCCTTTTTTCACCACCTGCCCCACACGCACTTCAATACTTTTGATGATTGACATTTCCAGGGGCTGAACCACCACATTAGGCAATGGATTGATCAATCGGCCTTGCGCTACCACTACTTGATCAAGCTGAGAAACACTGGCCCAAAAACCAAACGACACAAACGTCAATAGCAAAATGTGCATGGTCACTTGCGCCACTCGCGGTACCGGACTCCGCTCTATCTCATCGGCATCCGGCAGGTAGTCAATGGCCGTTTTTTCCTTGGTGCGTTTCCCTCCAACGAAAGGAAGCCAACGCATCAGAGATGGTTTGTTTGTTGGTTCCATAGGTGTTGATAGGTTTCACATCTTGTTAGTAACTCGGCGTGTTTGCCTTGGTCCACCAATTTGCCTTGCTGCATCACTAGTATGGCATCTGCGTTGACCAGCGTGGACAATCGGTGAGAAATCATGATGACAGTTCGCCCAACGGCGATTTTTGACAAGTTATTAATAAATATAGCTTCACTTTCTGGGTCAAGAGCGCTGGCCGCTTCATCTAATATCAAAATGCGCGGTTTCGTCAGCAGTGTGCGCGCAATGGACAGCCGCTGCTTTTGTCCGCCCGACAGGTTTGATGCATTTTCTTCAAGCAATGTGTTGTAACCCTGTGGCATTCGTTCAATAAACTCTGCAGCACCTGCTGCCTCTGATGCAGCTACTATGTCTTCAAACGTGGCCTCTGGCTTGGCAACTGATATGTTTTCGCGGACGGTTCCCCTGAATAAAAAGTTTTCTTGCAGCACCACGCCTATTTGTCGTCTTAAATGCGCCAACTCAATCTCTCGTGCATCAGTTCTGTCAAACCTGACGATGCCTTCTTGCACACTGTATAAACCCTGAATCAGTTTGGTCAAGGTTGTTTTGCCCGATCCGCTGCGCCCCACAATACCCACCACGGTACCTGGTGCAATCGACAAGCTTGCGCGATCCAATGCGGAAATACTGGAACCAGGATAACGAAAAGTGACATTTTCAAAAGAAATTTCCCCCGCCAAGTCTGGCCTAAGCCCACCTGCGTTAGCACCTCCTTCGGGTGGATGGTTCATCACCTCACCCAGCGTGCGAACTGCCAGGGCAGTTTCCTGGTATTCGTTAACCAACCCAACAATGGCAATTAAAGGGGACACAACCCGTCCAGAAATCATCTGAAAACCAATCAACGCACCCACAGATAATGCTTGCGCAAACACCTCTTGAGCACCTAACACAATAATAACTACCGGCAACAACTTGCCCAAAAAATCGGTGATTGAATTGCCGATGATTGAAATCTTTCCCACCCTAAAGTGCATGTTGATGGATTGTGCAGAACGTTGATCCCACAATCGCCGCTGCGTCGGCTCGATAGCCAGCGCTTTCACGGTACGCATCCCGTGGATGGTTTCTACCATCATGGACTGACGAACGCCCTCAGCTTGGTACAAATCATTGAGACGCCGCTGAAAAGTGGGCACCATCCCCATGACGACTGTGCCAATTAAAAATGTAAAAACCAATGTCACTAATGCAAGTTTAACTGAATAAGTAAATAGTATTGGCAAAAATATCAATAAGGAGAAAGTATCGAGCACGGTGAAGAATAGTCGCCCCGTCAAAAAACCGCGAATTTTTTCGACTTGTTGCATGTTACGGGTAATCACTCCCGCAGTCGTTGTTTCAAAATAGTCAATAGGTAGCGACAATAGATGTGCAAATGTGCGACGGGTCAGTCGCATGTCAATTTTGTTTGTGGCGGATAGAGTCAATATTTGTCGCAAGAATCCAAACATCGAGTCAAAAATCAACGCAATCACAATGCCAATGCCCAGTACCCACAAAGTGGACAAACTTTGGTGAACCAGCACCTTGTCTATTACCAATTGAAAGAAAATAGGTGATGCAAGCGCTAACATATGCATAGCTAGTGCTGCAATAGCTATATCCCTTAGCGCCGCTTTTTGCTTTAATATTTCGGGGATAAACCAACGAAAACCAAACGGTTGATTCTGTTCTGGCAGACTGTAAAGCCGCTTCATCAAAAAGACTTGACCTTGCCAAAATGCACAAAACTGTTGCTTGTCAAGCAATAATACTGCTGATGGGTTGTCCGCCAGAGGGTTCAAAACTGCAACCTGCTCACCGTCTTTGTCAGATGCACCTACAACAATAACACAGTTGTTGTCACCCATTCGGGCAATAAGCGGAAACACGCCACCCTGCGCCAACAACTGCTCCCAACTGAACTTGTCGGCTTTGGCTTTCAATCCAAGGTCATTCGCAATTCTCAGCACAGTTGCCAAGCCTGGTTCTTCAGCACCGAGCGCATAGTCTTCAATCAATCGCTCGGGGTTGACTGGCAATCGATGATGCTGCGCCAACGCTGCGATGCATTGAACCGTTGAATGAATAAATCTTTCTGACATGGTAAATACTTAATAAAGGTATTTCAACATGCATACAGGGTCATTAACTCTGAAAAAACAGTCCAAATACCATCCAATTCATCAGTGTCAGACCTCCCCGGAATGACAATGAAACGTGGCTGAAATTTGGACAGATTTTTGTGGAAAAACTGAAGTTCATAAAAAAAAGTCAATATAAATCAACATAGAAATTTTTACGAAATGGCTAATTTGTCCAAAAATAACTTATTGTCAATAAAATTATTGAATTAGGTTCAGACAACCTGATCTCTACACGGTCAGTTTGACATAAGTCAAGTATAAATATGCTTATAAATCAATCACAAACGGTAAAATTTCGCGAATTCTGATCGCTGCTAAGTTCAGTGACTCGGATTTTGAAAAGATACCGAAATCGCCTATATACGCATACGCGAACTATAACAATAATAGCAATATTAACTTATTTTACAAGCATTTGCGTTGGAAATTGCTTGTAACTCGTGTCCTTGGGATGGCTAAATTGGGATCATCACAAAATCCAAGAGATCAGGTTGTCTGAGGTTATGTTTTAGAAAAAATGCGGGGAGGTCTGAGTGTTTTTAATTCTGTAAATAAAAAAAGGGTGGCGAACCCTTTTTGTTTCGCCACCCTTCACAGATGCCGGTCAAATGTTGTGTCTGTCCCTGCCGTCAAATACTGCTTGCCAAAAACCCTCCACCTAATAGATCTTGCTGTCCATGTAAACCTATCGTCTTGGTTGTAGATGCCAATCCTACCCCAGTACCTTGAGCCAATGGATTTCCATTAACATCAAACTGCTTGAGGACATCAACCATGCTAGAGATGGCCACCATTGAATGTACTGCCGATCTTGAAGCAGCACTTGCGGCATTATCCACTGGTAATATGGACCCGGGTTCATTCTGAACAACATCCTCATCAAACGAGCCTATCGCTTGCGCCAAACTGCTGACCCGAGAGCGCAAATTTTGTGGACTGTTATTTGAACTGGGCGTTGACTGACCGACCACATCGCTCGCAACACCTGACACCAAGTTTTCAACATTCTTGGTTGGCGCTGAATCGATGTCAGCAAGTGCTGATATCGCTTGATCAACATCTGAATCGCCTTGTGTCACAGGTGCCGCATCTGTACTTGATTTATCGGCCACAAACCAAACGTCCGCTGCCGCATGGCTTGTTCCATCAGTAGTTTCGTAGGTAGAAGTTAGCCCGACCAAGTTACCGTTATCCGTTTCTGTTCCATTCACAGTTTGCAGATTAATCTTGCTGATTTGTAGCTCCGCCAAAGACTTGATTTCACTTATATCGCTGCTGCCATCCGAGTTGGCATCAACCCACACCTTCAAGTTGGCAAAGGCAGTGTCATCTTGTGAAAGATAACCATCGTAATTGGCATCCAGCTCACGAAGTGCCTGGTAACCATCAGTTGCACGCTGACCGCTGGCCAAAACCGTCGATGACCCAAAAAGCTCTGAACCATCATTAATGACACCATCACTATTGCGATCCAACACCAGCAAACCATCAGAACTACTCACCCAACCCGTTTGCACCTTGTTGCCATCCGCAAACAAGTCAAATTTGACACCTGAACTGATGCTCAAGGTTTTCACTCCATCACCATTCAAGTCAAGAATCACGGGGGTGCCCATGGCTAAATGCGAAAACTGCGTTGTAGACAGCGCTTGAATTTGTGTAGATGACATCGTACAAACCTGACTTGTAGTAATTGCGTCAAGAGCAGTGGTCGTTAAAGCCGCCATACTTCCTGTGGACAAAGCCATAATTTGAGTGGTCATCAAGGCTACAACATCTACAGTTTCCAATGCTTCTACTTGCGCTGTCGTCAGTACTCCTATGGCCGCCGTTGTCAGTGCCTGCACTTGCGCTGTGGTCAAGGCTACCACTTGATCGGTCGTGAGCGTGGCCACGTTGCTGGTGCCCAAAACCGCTATTTGCGTGGTCTTGAGTACTGCTAAGTCTGATGTTTCCATGGCTGCGGTTTGTGCCGTGGTCAGCGCTCCTATGGCTGCCGTTGTCAGTACCTGCACTTGCGCTGAGGTCAAAGCCACCACCTGATCTGTCGTGAGTGCTTTAGCCTGGCTCGTACTAAGTGCCGCTACAGCGCTGGTGCTCAGCGATGCTATCTGCTCAGTGGTTAGTGCCGCCACACTGGATGTTCCCAGTGCTTGTATTTGCGTAGTCTTGAGTACTGCCGTGCCACTTGTGCTGAGCGCCGCAATTTGCGATGTAGTTAGGGCTGCCATATTGCTTGTGGTCAATGCCTGTACTTGCGCCGTACTCAGGACTGCGATGTCTCCAGTTTCAATCGCAGTAGCTTGTGCTGTGTTCAAGACAGCAATCTGTGATGTGGTCAGTGCTTGTATTTGATCTGAGCCAAGAGCCTCCACATTTGTGGTGCTCAGCGCTGCTATTTGTGTGGTCATGAGCGCTCTCACATCTGTCGTCTCCAATGCAGACGCTTGCGTTGTGGTCAGCGCTCCTATAGCAGTTGTTGTCAGTGCCTGAATTTGCGACGTGGTCAATGCAACCACTTGCTCTGTCGTGAGCGTGGCCACATTGCTAGTGCCCAAAACAGCTATTTGCGTGGTCTTGAGTACCGCTAGGTCTGATGTTTCCATGGCTGCGGTTTGTGCCGTGGTCAGTGCCTGTACTTGCGCTGTGGTCAGTGCTTGTACTTGCGCTGTGGTCAGTGCTACCACTTGATCTGTTGTAAGCGTAGCCACATTGCTGGTGCCAAAAACAGCTATTTGCGTGGTCTTGAGAACCACCAAATCTGATGTTTCCATGGCTGCTGTTGCTGCCGTGGTCAGCGCTCCTATGGCCGTCGTTGTCAGTGCCTGCACTTGCGCCGTAGTCAACGCTACCACTTGATCTGTCGTGAGCGCCCCAGCCTGGCTCGTACTGAGTGCCGCTACAC
>CAIXMC010000354.1 GCA_903920405.1 uncultured beta proteobacterium | reverse complement strand
TCTCCATGATCACGCGTTCTTCTTGTGTGTGGCTGCCTTTCTTCAGCAGAACGGCATCGGGAATGGCCACCTTGCCGATGTCGTGCAGCATGCTGGCCAAGCCTACTTGCGACAGAAAGATCTGAGTGGTCTCTTCAGGAAATCGTCCCCATTCTTTCAGTCGCAAGGAGATGGCATCGGTCAATGTGGCCACTCGCCGAACATGGCCGCCGGTATCGGTGTCACGCGATTCGGCCAGATCGGCAAGCGCCACCACGGTGGCTTCCTGCCCTCGTTGAAGTTGGTCGTACATGTGCAATTTGTCAAAAGCCGCAGCGATGCGATCACAAAAAATGCCCAACAGGTCGCACTGGAAATCAGTCAACGGCCAAGGAGGAGTCAAGATAATGACAAACTCACGACCCTGCGAAGCATGAACAAACAAGACATCAGCATCTGAAGTAAACACGCTGGCCTGCTCACGCAAGGCCTGTTGAATCAATGCTTGCCATGGGTGATTGACCGGCAATATTTGCTGGTCAGCCAGAACGGAATACTGTTCTGTCGCGGCCAGCACCATCAGTTCTGCTGTGCTGCCACCCGGCTTCAACGGTGAGACGCACAGCGCACCCAAGGCACCCAGATCAAGGAGAGCATTGACCTGATTGAGTACGCCCGAAGCAAACTCTTGCAAGGATCGAAGCTCATACAGGTTGCTGGTGCCATGCAAAATTCTGCTTAACCCAATACGGTTGCGCTCGATGGTGACCAGTCCTTCGTAGGCACGCAGGGCAGCAATGACGGTCGTGAACAGTCTTTGCTTGGTCAGTTCAGTTTTGGCTATGTAATCGTTGATGTCAAAGTCAATGATCACGCGATCTTCCGGGGCATGCCCGGGTTGGCCGGTACGCAAGACGATCCGGATCAGAACATTGTTCAGTTCGCTACGGATACGTTGCACCAGTAACAGTCCAGCATCGCTGGTTTCCATCACAACATCCAGAAGCACCAGCGCAATATCGTGCTCGACTGTCAGCACCTCATAAGCCTGTGCCGCACTGTAAGCCGAGATCAACTCCATGGGGCGGCCCTTGTAAATGACGCTGTTCAGCACCAAGCGTGTGACTGCGTGAATGTCAGTATCGTCATCAACAATCATAATACGCCACGGCAGCACGTCTTGTACCGGCACCACTAAATCGGAGGAGTCATCCACCATCCAGTTCATGTCGTCTGTATCTGTATCAGAGGTCATTGAAGCATTCATATCTGTACTCCAGTTTTTAAGCATTTATGGATCACATTCATATTTGAGGGGGGTCGGACTCGTGCGCGGAAAGTTCAGTACAAAGCAACTGCCTTTGCCTAATTCGCTTTGCACAAGGATGGTGCCACCGAACCGTTTGGTCATGATGTTGTATGAAATGTTCAGGCCCAGACCTGTTCCACCTTGCCCATGCATGGTTGTAAAAAAAGGCTCAAATATCTTCCCGATATGTTCGGGTGCGATGCCGCAGCCGTTGTCGCAAAACCGCATCTCCACCCTGTCATCTTGTTGTTTTGCAGTGATTTGTATCCGACCCTCTTCACTACCCTTGAACGCGTGAACCAGTGCATTCATGGTCAGGTTAGTTATGATTTGCGCCATTGCGCCCGGGTAGCCATTGAGCTCAATCGCCTGGAGGCACTCCACCTCCACCAGTACCTTGCTCTGTTTCAGTCTGGGACGCAGACTCGAGATGATTTCTGCCAGATACTGTTGTAAATCGTAGCTGCGGCGATGCTCGCTGGTTTGGTCAGAGGCGACGTGTTTGAAGCTCTGGATCAAGTTGGCAGCTCGCTCTGAATTGCTCAAAATCAGGCGAGCACTCTTGCAGGCCAGCGTCACGTAGGCAGTGATCTCGGACTTGCGCAGGCTA
>CAIXMC010000353.1 GCA_903920405.1 uncultured beta proteobacterium | reverse complement strand
TCAGCGTGGTGGTGGAGCGTGAAGAAAAAATACGGGTCTTTGTCAGCCGAAACTACTGGGAAATTCACGCGATCTTCGCCGCCATTGCCGGTGAATACAACGCCAAGTGGTTTGATCCCAAATGGAAAAAACCCGCAGGCAGTGCAGAGCCTGATGCCGAACTCAAGGCCGACCGTCTGTGGACACTATCAGATGCCAAAGCCATAGCCACTGCTGTTCGCGGCAAAACCGCACGCGTGACGGACGAGAGCAAGCCTGCCACCCAAGTGAGTCCACTGTTGTTTGATTTGACATCACTGCAGCGCGAGGCCAATGGCAAGTTTGGTTTTTCTGCCAAAACCACGCTGGCGCTGGCGCAAAGCCTCTACGAGCGCCACAAGGCGTTGACCTACCCCCGAACAGACTCTCGTGCCCTGCCTGAAGACTATGTGCCGGTGGTCAAACAAACGTTTGAGATGCTCGCAAACTCCAACATGGATCACTTGGCTCCCCATGCCCAGACTGCACTGACAAACAACTACATCACCCAAAGCAAACGTATTTTTGACAACTCAAAAGTGAGTGATCACTTTGCCATCATCCCCACGCTGCAAGCACCTGGCGCACTCTCGGAATCAGAGCATAAGCTGTACGACCTGGTGGTGCGTCGTTTTATGGCGGTGTTTTTTCCGGCTGCCCAATACCAAATCACCACTCGCATCTCGACAGTGACATGCCCTGGTGTTGTGCATCACTTTAAAACCGAAGGCAAAGTGTTGGTCAAACCGGGTTGGCTGGTCATTTATGGCAAAGAATCTGCCCTGGAAGTCAAAGATGCCAAAGAGGGTGACAAAGGCCAAAATCTGGTGGCAGTTCAGCAAAATGAGCGGGTGATGACGCAAAGTGCAGAGGCTAAGAGTTTGACCACTCGCCCTCCCGCACGCTACAGCGAGGCCACTTTGCTGGGCGTCATGGAAGGGGCAGGCAAACTGATTGACGACGATGAACTGCGCGCAGCCATACAAGAAAAAGGCCTGGGCACGCCTGCCACTCGCGCCAGCATCATTGAAGGTTTGATCACTGAAGCCTACATGTTGCGTGAAAACCGCGAGTTAATTCCCACCGCCAAGGCCTTTCAATTGATGACACTCCTTCGCGGCCTGGGGGTTGAAGAACTCTCCAAAGCCGAACTCACAGGCGAGTGGGAATACAAGCTGAGCCAAATGGAACACGGCAAGCTGACCCGCACCAGTTTCATGGACGAAATTGCCACCATGACGAAGCGCCTGGTGCAAAAAGCCAAGGAATACGACCGTGACACCATGCCTGGAAACTACGTCACCTTGTCAGCGCCGTGCCCCAATTGCAGTGGCATTGTCAAAGAAAACTACCGCCGCTACACCTGCACAGGCGCAGATGGCAAGAGCGATGGCTGTGGTTTTTCATTTGGCAAAACACCTGCAGGCCGAACTTTTGAAGTGGCAGAGGTTGAGCAGTTTTTGCGTGACCGAAAAATTGGCCCGTTAACCGGTTTTCGTTCTAAATCAGGGTGGCCATTTACCGCAGAGATGATCATCAAATTTGATGATGAGACCCAAAACTACAAGCTCGAATTTGATTTTCAGGATGATAACGGCACAGCGGCCAATGCCGAACCTGTTGACTTTTCATCGCTGACGAGCTTGGGTGCATGCCCCAAGTGTGGTGCTGGCGTGTTTGAGAAAGGCAAAAACTATGTGTGCGAAAAGTCGCTACCCACCGCTGCCCACGCCACCCCCGTGTGCAATTTTAAATGCGGCCAAATTATTTTGCAGCAAGCCGTTGAACGTGAGCAAATGCAAAAAATTCTCTCTTTTGGAAAAACGGACATGCTGGACAAATTTGTCAGTACACGTACCCGTCGCCCTTTCAAGGCCATGCTGGTATGGGATGCTGCAGAGGGAAAAGTCAACTTTGAATTTGCACCCAGCAAATATCCGCCCCGAAAAACGGCTGCCACACCCCTGAAAAAAGCGACAATTGCTACCAAAAAGAGAGCTGCCAACGCAGACGGGGCGGGCGTTACAGGCACAAAAGCCTTAAAAGCGGTCGAGTCTGTATCCAAACCTGTGGCCACAAAAGTGGCCACCAAAACTCCACCCAAAACGACTGCCACAGGTTCAACCCCCAGTGCAGCCCTCTCCGCCGTGATTGGTAGCGAACCTGTGGCACGCGCCCAAGTCATCAAAAAATTATGGGACTACATCAAGGCGCACGGATTGCAAGATGCCAGCGACAAGCGCAACATCAACGCCGATGCCAAACTCCTGGCCGTTTTTGGCAAACCACAGGTCACCATGTTTGAGATGACCGGCCTGGTCAGCAAGCATCTGGGGTGATGACTAACTGTCATGGCATCCTGGCCACCCCGAATGATGAAAGAATTTTTTACCCATAAAAAGTGCCTGTAGCCCTTATGGGATAAGGATACATTGCTATTGTTTTCTTTGTTCTTTCACGTTAAGAATATGGTCAAATCTCAATCTTGCCACCCAGTTCCACCACTGCGTTACTGGGCAGATTCAGAAAGTCTGCTGCACCGCTGGCGTTTAAATGCATTTGGGCAAAGATTTTTTCACGCCAATGCGCCATGCCGCCGCCAGGCGTGGGGGTGATGGAATCTCGGCTTAAAAAATAGCTGGTGGTCATCACTTCAATCTCGCAGCCTCTGCCCTTCATGTGCTGCAAAGCTTTGGGCAGGTCGGGGTCATTTTTAAAGCCGTAGTTGACCACCACCTGCCAGCAGTCGTGCCCCAAAGATTCAATCGTCAAACGCTTGTCCATACCAATCCAGGGCACTTCGTGATTAACAACGGTCACAAACACATTGATGTCATGCAACACCTTGTTGTGCTTGAGGTTGTGCAGCATGGCATTGGGTACGGTGCCTGCCTCTGCAGTTAAAAAAACTGCCGTTCCCGACACTCGGACCGGCGGGCAGACAAAAACGGATTCCAAAAAGCTGTCGAGGTCGATGGCGTTGTCTTTCTGTTTTCGTTTCATCAGACGGCGTCCCTGTTTCCAGGTCAGCATCAGGGTAAACACGCCACCGGCAATCAACAAGGGGAACCAGCCGCCATCGACCAGTTTGACCATATTGGATGTAAAAAATGCCAAGTCAACCGTAAAAAAAATAGCTGTGGCAGCAATACACAAGGGCAGCGGGTAATGCCAGGTGTAGCGGATGACAAAAAACGTCAAAATGGTGGTGATCAGCATGTCCAGAGTGACCGCAATGCCGTAGGCTGCTGCCAGGTTGCTAGATGACCTGAACATCAAAACCGCCAGCACTATCGCCACAAAAAGCCCCCAGTTCACAAACGGCATAAAAATTTGGCCGGCTTCCTTGATATTGGTGTGCCACACCTGAAAGCGTGGTAAATAGCCCAGTTGAATCACTTGTTTGGTGACAGAAAATGCGCCGGTAATCAGCGCTTGCGAGGCAATCACAGTCGCCAGTGTGGCCAACACAACCAAGGGCAGCAAGGCCCAACTTGGGGCCATCATGAAAAATGGGTTTTTCATGGCCGCAGGGTTGGTTAACAACAGAGCACCCTGGCCAAAATAGTTCAGCGTGAGCGCTGGCATCACAATACAAAACCAGGCCACGCGAATAGGCTTTTTGCCAAAATGCCCCATGTCGGCATACAGGGCTTCACCACCTGTGACGCACAACACCACGGCACCCAAAATAATGAACGTGGTACCCGGATTGCCCCACATAAAGCGCAGCGCCAAGTGCGGGCTGATGGCCCACAGCACTTCGGGGGTATGCACAATGTGCGACAGCCCCAACACAGCAATCGTTGCAAACCACACCAGCGTGATGGGGCCAAAAAATTTGCCAATGTCTGCCGTGCCGCGCTTTTGAACGGCAAACAAGCCAAACAAAATCAACAAAGTCAGCGGTATCACGGCCTTTTTGAATGCAGGCGAGACAATCTCCAGCCCTTCAACAGCCGACAACACCGAAATGGCCGGTGTAATGACACCATCGCCATAAAAAAGACAGGTGCCAAAAATGCCGACCAGCAACAACACATTTCGCGTAGCGGGTTTGTCTTTAACCGACTGAGAGGCCAACGCCAGCATGGCGACCAGTCCCCCTTCGCCGTGGTTGTCGGCACGCAGCACCAGAGTGACATATTTGAGCGAAATGATGAAGGTGAGCGTCCAGAAAAAGATGGACAAAATGCCCAGAACGTTGTCATGGGTGAAGGGCACATGGCCAAAGCCAAAGACTTCTTTGACGGCATAGAGCACACTGGTGCCAATATCGCCATAGACCACACCGATAGCGCCCAGCGTCAGTGCCCTGAGGGATGATTTTTCGATGACCAAGGGGATTGTCAGAGCTGAATGATGGCTCGGTCCGTTTGTTAAAAGGGTGGCATTTTGCGCCAGAAAAGCGTGCTACTCGAAACCTTATGACTTCAAGCTCGTAGTGTCCATCAATTGATGAGTAGGTCTATTTTTCCGACAAACTGCTGTACTGCAGCAGTGCGCGAAATTTCAGACCCGTCACCCAAAGCACTATGAAATAAATAGCTGCCGACGCAAGCAGCATAAGCCCTAGAAGCCAAATTCTCTTGAAACTTTCAGTGCGCAGCGCTACCCAGGCAAAGTGGCTGTTGGCCCACATCAAAAAAATAGCCAACACAGCACAGGCTGCCAACACCTGTATGACAAACACGCCCCAACCGGTCTGTGGTTGATAGCTACCGCGCTTTAATAAGCCCAAGAGCAACCACACCGCATTCACCAAAGCACCCAGGCTAATCGACAAAGTAAGTGCCGCGTGGGCCAGCCAGGGCACAAGCATCACATTGAGCACTTGGGTTAAAACCAGCACGATCAGGGCTACTTTGACAGGAGTTTTGGTATCTTGACTGGCATAGTAGCCGGGGGTCAGCACCTTGATGGCCACAATACCCATCAAACCCACACCCCACCCCATTAGCGCATGGGTAACCTGCTGCACATCAAAATCGGTCATGACACCATAGTGGTAAAGCGCGGCAACTAACGGCATCGGGAAGACCAGAAGCGCCACAGCGCAGGGGAGCGCCAGCACGACGACCAGCCGCAAGCCCCAGTCCAGCATGGCAGAGTATTGAGCACTGTCGCCACTCGCACGTGCGCTAGATAGCTGTGGCATCAGCACCACCCCCAAAGCCACACCCAACATGGCCGTGGGAAACTCCATCAGCCGATCGGCGTAAGTGATCCAGCTCACGCTGCCAGGTTTCAGGTGTGAGGCTATCTGGGTGTTGATCAGCATGGACAAATGGGCGACGCTAACCCCCAGCAAGGCAGGCCCCATCAGGTGAAGAATATTTTGGGTGGCGTGATCAGCCCAGGCCGCACGGACAGCCTGCCATCGCCAGGCCACCCGAGGTCGCAAGTTGAGCCTTTGCAGTGCCGACCATTGCAGCGTGAATTGCGCCACCCCCCCCAATAAAACACCTCCTGCAAGGGCATAAACAGGCTCCAGTCCCAACGTTTTGAACCAGGGCG
The DNA here is from genome assembly GCA_903920405.1 of uncultured beta proteobacterium. GTDB lineage: Bacteria > Pseudomonadota > Gammaproteobacteria > Burkholderiales > Burkholderiaceae_C > Rhodoferax. The sequence continues at coordinate 5,439 of CAIXMC010000353.1, read as the reverse complement.
CACCCAAGGTGACGGCCACGATCATGCTCAGGTTCAACAGTACAGGCGTGGCAGCAGGCACGGCAAAGCGCTTGTAGGTGTTCAAAATGCCAGCCCCCAAGGCTACCAGTGACATGAAGGCGATATAGGGAAACATCCAGCGTGTCATGACCACTGCCGCATCAAACCCCTGCGGCCTCTGCAACCCACTCGCCATGACCCATACCAGGCCACCAGCACACAAAACCCCCAGCACACTCAGGCACAACAGCGCCCAAGCCAGTACTGTAGCCACCCTGTCCATCACCATGCGGGTGGCCTCGTCGCCGTGCTGCGCTTTGGAGGCTGCCAGCACCGGCACAAAAGCCTGACTAAAAGCACCTTCACCAAAAAAACGCCGGAATAGATTGGGGATACGAAACGCAACGTTAAACGCATCGGTCATGGCGGATGCACCGAAGGCAGAGGCGATCAACAGTTCACGCACCAGCCCTGTGATGCGTGAAAGCAGTGTCCATAAAGACACAATAGAGGCGGATTTGAAAAGACTCACAGTGGAAAATGGCGTGAGACCCGATATCCTTCCCTACAGTGACTCGCGGCTGGCCTTTTTGCGCTCGTGCTCTTTTAGGTAGCGTTTGCGCAGGCGAATGGACTTGGGCGTGATTTCCACCAACTCATCATCTTCAATAAATTCAACCGCATATTCCAGTGTCAATTGAATGGGCGGGGTGATTTTGATGGCATCTTCCTTGCCTGACACCCGAAAATTGGTCAACTGTTTCATGCGAACGGCATTGACAACCAAGTCGTTGTCGCGGCTGTGAATTCCAACAATCATGCCCTCATAGACGGGGTCACCGGCCTTGACAAACATGCGGCCACGGTCATCGAGCTTGCCTAGGGCATAAGTCACAATTTCACCACTGTCCATGCTGATGAGCACGCCACTTTTGCGTGATTCAATATCGCCTTTGTAGGCTTCGTAGCTGTCAAAAATGTTGCTGACCAAGCCCGTGCCACGGGTCAGGTTCAAAAATTCATTTTGAAAACCAATCAACCCACGTGCAGGAATACGGTATTCCAGACGGGTACGACCTCGACCATCGGGTTCCATGTTGAGCAATTCCCCACGGCGCAAGCCCAAAGCCTGCATCACGCCACCCTGATGTTCGTCTTCTACATCGACGGTTAACAGTTCGATGGGTTCATGCTTTTCGCCATGGACCAGTTTATAGACCACGCGGGGCTTGGAAACGGCCATCTCATACCCTTCACGGCGCATGTTTTCCAGCAAAATGGTCAAGTGCAATTCGCCACGGCCTGACACTTCATAAATGCCTTCCTCGTCGGTGTCACGCACACGCAGGGCGACATTGGCTTGCAGTTCCCTCGTCAAACGATCACGCAATTGGCGGCTGGTCACAAATTTGCCTTCGCGCCCCGCCAGTGGTGATGTGTTGACGCAAAAATTCATGGTAAGCGTTGGCTCGTCAATCTCAAGCATGGGCAGCGGCGTGGGAGTGATCGGGTCCGTGAGCGTCACACCAATGTTGATTTGCTCTATACCGCTGATGAGAACAATGTCGCCAGGGCCGGCTTCATCGGTGGCTATGCGCTCCAGACCCTCAAAGGTCAAAATCTGCTGAATGCGTGCCCGCGACGATTTGCCATCCATGCCCTCCATCACCCAAACATCCTGATTGGTCTTAATCGTGCCTTGGGTAATGCGTCCCACACCAATGCGTCCTACATAGGTGGAGTAGTCCAGCGAGCTGATTTGCAATTGCAAAGGCGCAGCAGGGTTGCCCTGACTGGCAGGAACATGGGTAAGAACCGTGTCAAACAAGGGCGATAAATCATGACCCCATTGCTCACCAGGCATACCTTCCTCCATCGATGCCCAGCCGTTCAGGCCAGAGGCATACACCACCGGAAAATCAAGCTGCTCCTCCGTTGCTCCGAGTTTGTCAAACAAATCAAAGGCCGCATTAATGACGTAATCAGGACGTGCGCCAGGGCGATCGACTTTATTGACCACCACAATCGGCTTTAACCCCAGCGCAAGCGCTTTTTTGGTGACAAAACGGGTTTGTGGCATGGGGCCTTCAACAGCGTCAATCAGCAGCATCACCCCATCGACCATCGACAAGGCACGTTCCACTTCGCCGCCAAAATCGGCATGACCCGGGGTATCGACAATGTTGATGTGGGTGTCTTTCCAGCTCACAGCACAATTTTTGGCCAGGATGGTGATGCCACGCTCTTTTTCAAGATCGTTGTTATCCATCACCCGCTCAGTCACTTTTTCGTTGGCTCGAAAAGTGCCACTTTGGCGCAGCAGGTTATCTACCAAAGTGGTTTTACCGTGGTCAACGTGAGCAATGATGGCGATGTTTCGGATTTGTCTGGTGGTCATAATTTACTTAAAGAGATGTTTGTTGTTGAATTTCAAGAGGATTAAGAAGTCGCACAGGAATGAGTTCGCCAGCTTTTACGCAGGCTGTGCCCAGCAAGGTGCGACCGTTGGTGGCATACACCGCCACCTGATCTGCATCTGGCCAAGCCCCCCGCCTGGGCAAGCCACTTAAAAATCGGGCGGTATGGTCGTCGTTCAAGATCACGACAGTGTGGTCTGATAGCAGTACGGACACCGGTTGCAGGCAAGCCAAACGCTGCTCTTGTGTCATGGCTTCCAGAGCTTCGAGCGTCACGCATTGCGACACATCAAAGCCCCCTGTGCCCGTGCGACGCAATTTGCGCACATGCGCTCCACAACCCAGTGTCTCGCCAATGTCTTCACACAAGGTTCTGATGTACGTTCCCTTGCTGCATTTCACTATTAAGTTGATAGCTGCCTGCGCTTTATCCATCAGCTCTAGCGCCATATTTAGCGTATAAATTTGAACAGGTCGAGGGGTACGTTCGACCAGCACGCCTGCTCTGGCATAGTCGTACAGAGGACGGCCATTTTTCTTCAAGGCACTGTACATGGGCGGCACTTGCATCAGAGCACCCGTGAACTGCACAGCAGCTCGCGCAACATCGTCGTTTGACACAGCAACCGGGCGAGTTTCAATCACATCCCCTTCAGCGTCACCCGTACTGGTTTTGATGCCCAGTTGCATCGTGGCAGTGTAGGTTTTGTCAGCATCCAACTGCACTTGACCAAATTTGGTGGCAGCCCCAAAACATAGCAGCAACACACCAGTGGCCAGGGGGTCTAGCGTGCCGGTATGACCGGCTTTTTCAGCACGCAGCAGCCACTTTACCTTTTGCAAAATGTCGTTGCTTGACCAGCCTGGGGGTTTATCCAACAGTAACACCCCATGCACAGGGTGCCTGGCAACCCGTGATTGAGGCGGCGCGTGCATGATTAACTTGAAAGAACCTTGGAGCGAGGGTGTCTCGCCCACCTGTAGTGAAAACAGGATGCCTTTGGTTCCATGGGCACTTTCATCATTTGTGATGGACTAAAAGCCATAAAACCTAGTCTTCCTTGGCCCGCAAAGCCACAGCACGCTCAATCAATGCATTCATGTCTGCAGCATGTTGGGGAGTTTGGTCATAGATAAAGTGCAGCGTGGGCACAGTATGAATGTGCAAACGTTTGAACAAACCAGCGCGTAAAAAGCCGGCAGCCTGGTTCAGTCCTTCAGTACATGATTGGATGTCGCCTGAGAGTTGACTGAAATAGACTTTGGCGTGCGCGTAATCGGGCGTGACCTCGACGCCTTGAACCGTGATCATGCCGACACGCGGGTCTTTCAACTCACGCGAAATCAACTCTGCCAAATCACGTTGAATTTGATCGGCAACCTTGAAAGCACGGTTGGGTGTGGCGGACTTTTTATGCACAGTTCACATCCCCACTCACAGTGTGCGCGCAACTTCGCGAATTTCAAAGAATTCAAGCACATCACCCTCTTGAATGTCATTGTAATTTTTGATGTTCAAGCCGCACTCAAAGCCTTCACGTACCTCTTTGGCATCGTCTTTGAAGCGCTTGAGAGAATCAAGCTCGCCGGTATAAACCACCATATTGCTACGCAGCAAACGCAAACGTGCCGTTCGGCGAACCACACCGGACATGACCATGCACCCTGCAATAGAACCAAGTTTGGCGACTTTGAAAATCTGGCGAATTTCAGCGCTGCCGATGATTTCCTCTTTCTTGTCAGGTGTCAACATGCCCGACATGGCCAGTTTGAGATCATCCACAGCGTCATAAATGATGTCGTAATAGCGAATGTCAATCCCGCTGTTTTCAGCCAGCTTGCGAGCGCCAGCATCGGCACGCGTATTAAAGCCAATGATGACAGCCTTGGCAGCAATGGCCAGATTGACATCCGATTCACTGATGCCACCCACAGCGGCATAGACCAGTTGAACCTTGATTTCAGCAGTGGATAGCTTCAACAGAGACTGAGACAAGGCCTCTTGTGAACCTTGCACATCGGCCTTGACGATGATGGGCACCATCTTGACTTCACCGGCAGTCATGTCGGTAAACATGTTTTCAAGTTTGGCAGCTTGCTGTTTGGCCAGCTTGGTGTGACGGAATTTGCCAGAACGATAGGTGGCAATTTCACGCGCCCGACGCTCGTCAGACAACACCATAAACTCATCGCCCGCCTGTGGCACCTCGGTCAAGCCCTGAATTTCAACTGGAATGGAGGGACCAGCCGATTTGATGGATTTGCCATTTTCATCGAGCATGGCGCGAACACGACCATAAGTTTGACCAGCCAGTACCACGTCACCCGTTTTCAGTGTGCCACTTTGAACCAGCACCGTGGCAACCGGGCCGCGACCTTTGTCAAGACGGGCTTCAATGACCAAACCTTTGGCCATGGCATCCACAGGTGCTCTCAGTTCCAGAACAACGGCTTGCAACAGTACACGCTCCAACAGATCATCAATGCCGCGACCGGTTTTGGCCGAGACCAGCACAAACGGCGAGTTGCCCCCAAAATCTTCAGGAATCACGTCTTCAACCACCAGTTCGTTTTTGACACGATCAGGATTGGCGTCAGGTTTGTCCATCTTGTTCATGGCTACCACAATCGGAACACCGGCAGCTTTGGCATGCTTGATGGCTTCTTTGGTTTGTGGCATCACACCGTCGTCAGCGGCCACCACCAAAATCACAATGTCGGTGGCCTGCGCACCGCGCGCCCGCATGGCCGTAAAGGCTTCGTGACCTGGGGTATCCAGGAAACACACCATGCCCCGATCGGTTTCAACATGGTAAGCCCCAATGTGCTGGGTAATGCCACCGGCTTCACCCGTGGCCACTTTGGCACGGCGAATGTAATCCAGCAAAGACGTTTTACCGTGGTCAACGTGACCCATCACGGTCACAACCGGTGCGCGAGGCAGCGATTCTGATTGCTGTTGAGACACTTCGTCATCGGTAAAGGCTTCTGGATCGTCCAGCGCCGCCACGATAGCCTTATG
>CAIXMC010000352.1 GCA_903920405.1 uncultured beta proteobacterium | reverse complement strand
TTGATGGTCAATATGAAATCTGCGGATTTTCCAGCAATATCTGTATGACGATAGTCAGCAGGAAAAGACAACTGGAAAGTTTTACTTTCACCTGTCTTCATACCACGCGTTGCGTTTTCAAAGGCTTGAAGCATCTGACCATCAATCAAATTGAAACTGTTCACTTGCCAGAGGTAACACCTGATTGGGTTCAATCTTTGGGAGTTGATGAGATTTCTGTCGATGGTTTGCGAGAACACATCAGGAGAAGTGTGAAGCGTGAAGTTGATATTCGCTTATTGGCACGACACAGAATTGCAGTGATGAACGCGTTATTTTCAATTTCTGAATTTGAGTTACCCCAAGTGAGTGTTCAAGCAGAGATGCATCGTCTGCTTGAACAGGTTCGTTTGGACTTGCAGCAACGTGGTGTCCAGAATGCCGATAAGCTCACCATTGCAGATGATGTCCTCAGATCGCAGGCTGAACACGGTGTCCGTTGGAGTTTTGTTGTGTCTGAGATGGTTCGTACGAACGGATTGCAGGCACAACCGGAACAAATCGAGGCGTACATCGCAAGACTTGCCTCAGTCTATGAAAAGCCCGATGAATTCGTACAGTTGTACCTGAGTGACAAAAACAGGGTTGAACAAGCGACTAACGCTGTTCTTGAACAGAATGTGATTGATTATGTATTGTCCAAGGCGAAGGTCAGTGATAAAGAAATTCTGTTTGATGAATTGATGAAATAAGTTACTGGAACTTACCAAAAATTGCACCAGCAAGGTACGCCAATGCTGGTGCATTTTGATGTTGATTCTGACTGTATGTTCTGGAAGTTTTTGGAGTTTTTATGATCTCTGGTATGGTGAATACACAAGGTTTGGGCATGGTGCCTATGGTGATTGAACAATCCGGCCGTGGTGAGCGTTCTTATGATATTTATTCCCGTTTACTCAAAGAGAGTGTGATTTTCTTGGTGGGGTCTGTCAATGATCATGTTGCTAATCTTGTGGTGGCTCAATTATTGTTTCTAGAGAGTGAAAATCCGGATAAAGATATTTCTTTTTACATTAATTCACCAGGTGGTTCGGTCAGTGCCGGCATGGCTGTTTATGACACCATGAATTTCATTAAACCTGCGGTGTCAACTTTATGTACGGGCATTGCAGCGAGTATGGGCGCTTTTCTACTGGCAGCAGGCGCCAAGGGTAAACGTTTTTCATTGCCTCATTCCAGAATCATGATTCACCAACCATCGGGCGGCAGTCAAGGTCAAGCCACCGAGATTGAAATTCAGGCGCGCGAAATATTAAAAACTCGAGAACTGCTCAACAAGATATTGGCTGATCGTACTGGACAAACCCTGGAACGCATTGAGCGTGATACTGAACGCGACTATTATATGTCGGCAACTGAAAGTCAGGAATACGGTCTGATTGACCAGGTTATTTTCAAAAGAGCGTAATTATTATGGCTGAAAAAAAAGGTTCAGGCGACAAAACGCTTTATTGTTCATTTTGTGGTAAAAGTCAGTACGATGTCAAAAAGCTGATTGCTGGAACCTCTGCATTTATTTGTGACGAGTGCATCGAACTGTGCAATGAGATTATTGGTGAGGAAACATCAGATGCGCCAGAGACGATTGCTAAAAGTGAACTGCCTACACCGGCTGAAATCAAGGCTAATCTCGACAGTTATGTGATTGGGCAAGACGCAGCCAAAAGAATTTTGGCAGTGGCAGTTTATAACCACTACAAGCGGTTGCGTCACTTGGAAAAAGCGGGCAAGGGCGATGTTGAATTGGCAAAAAGCAATATTTTGCTGATTGGTCCCACAGGTTCTGGCAAAACATTGCTGGCACAAACCTTGGCCCGCATGTTGAATGTGCCCTTTGTTATAGCAGATGCCACCACCCTGACAGAGGCTGGTTATGTGGGCGAAGATGTTGAAAACATAGTACTCAAACTGCTGCAGAGCTGTAGCTACGACGTGGATCGAGCGCAGCGTGGTATTGTGTATATTGATGAAATTGACAAAATTGCGCGCAAGTCAGACAACCCTTCCATCACACGCGATGTGTCTGGCGAAGGGGTACAACAGGCCCTGTTGAAGCTGATTGAAGGTACCATGGCCAGTGTGCCGCCTCAAGGCGGACGCAAGCACCCAAATCAAGACTTTATTCAGATTGATACTACCCATATTCTGTTCGTTTGTGGTGGTGCTTTTTCAGGTCTTGAAAAGGTCATTGATCAACGTACAGAATCCTCAGGTATTGGCTTTGGTGCCCCCATTAAAAGCAAACACAATCGCAATCTGACTGAAGTGTTCAAAGAGGTCGAGCCTGAGGATTTAATCAAATTTGGCTTGATTCCGGAATTGGTAGGGCGTATGCCCGTTGTTGCAACATTGGGTGAACTCAGTGACGATACCTTGGTTCAAATTCTGACGGAACCCAAAAACGCATT